>CAKPDO010000019.1 GCA_934148985.1 uncultured Clostridia bacterium | reverse complement strand
GTTAATACATTATATTTCATCATAACCACCTTTTTTATCATCTCTTATTATTTCGCCTTTTTCGATATGTATTACCCTTTTTTTCATTTTGTCAACTATATCTTTGGCGTGTGTTGCAACTACCACTGTTGTTCCTCTCATATTTATGTCGTTTAATAAATTCATTATGTCCCATGCCGTGTCTGGGTCTAAGTTTCCTGTTGGCTCGTCTGCAATTAACATTGATGGATTATTTACTAATGCCCTTGCTAGTGCTACTCTTTGTTGCTCTCCTCCTGATAATTCATGTGGATACATTTTTGCTTTTTGGCTTAGTCCTACAAGTGATAATACCATTGGAACTTGCCTACGAATGTGTCTTTGTGTTGCACGTACAATGTACATTGCATATGCTACATTATCATATACTGTCTTATCTGGTAATAACCTAAAGTCTTGGAATACAACTCCCATACTTCTTCTTAAATATGGTACCCTATTTGGTTTTAAGAATGTTGTGTCTTTTCCATTTATTATTATATTTCCTGATGTTGGTTCTTCTTCTTTTAAAATTAGCTTTATTAATGTTGATTTTCCACTTCCTGATGTTCCAACTAGGAAACAGAATTCTCCTTTTTCTATTAAAAAATTAGCATTTTTTACTGCTTTTGTGCCTGTGTCATATGTTTTAGTGACATTTCTAAATTCTATCATCTTTTTATTTTTTTCTCCTTTTGTCTTCTTTTTTATATTTAACCTCTATTATCATAACAATAAATGCTTTTTTTTTCAATAGTATTTACGAAAAATTTACATTTTGTATCTCTCATCAATTTTTAGTTTTAATTGCGCAATCTCTCTTGTTAACTCAATTAATAAGTCATCTCTTTTTTCGATTTTTTCAATTATTTCCAAGAGCAACTTTTTTATTTCTTTTTCCTCCATGTTTTCGGCCCCCTTTCGATGTAAAATTTTTTTGTTTTTACAAAGTGGCATTTTGAATTAGAATTTTTTACGATTTTTAATTTTTATGACTTAATAACTTTTCACATTATAATTGCAATTAAAACATTTGTCAATAGTTTTACAAACTTTTGTTTTATTTTTATAAATTAAAAGAACCCAAAATGAACTATTCCCCAATTAGTGGAGTTCAAAAAGGATTCTTTTAATTTTTATCTAATTATATTTAGTTCACTTCCTGTATAGCTTTTCTACTTTTGGTGTCATTGGTACTTCTAAGCTTTACCTAAAAATACTACCTTGTTGATTTTTAAAACTAACTTCCACAGCAAGTTCTTTGCTCAATATATCTGCCAAAGTTATATTTCTTAACCCATCTTGACTTTTTCCTAAAGATATATTTTTAGGGTTAATTTTTTCTTCTACTATTAATTTTTTTATTTGTTCATAGCACATTTTTTCTTCTTCATATGTTCCATCATTTTCTATTATTGTTAGTATTTCATCTCCAATTTTGCTATTTCTAATCTCATTTCGTAAATTTTTTATGTACATAGGAGATATTCTATTATCATTTTTGCCAAGAAGTTCTCTACAAACTTCTTTTGCCTTATCAAATTCTTTAATGTTTATCAAATTTTTTATTACTGCCCTTATGGAGCTTTCTATTTCTCCATCACATAATTCCTCAAATATCATAATTGTTGCGGATGGATTTTCTACACGATATATTTCTGAATTTTCCTTCAAAACTTTTCTTATTTGAATTAAAATTTGATTTTTTTCTTCTGATATTTTATTTTTATTTTTTCCCTTCGCTTCTATTCTTCTTTTTGCTTCTTCTTCAATTGCTATCTTTGCTACTGAAACATCCAACGAGCCTTTTGCAATGTCACTTATAATTGCCTTTATATTTTCTGGAATATTATTTTTTATGCTTTCTATTTTCTTTTGTTGTTTAATTTTAAATATTTTATTACTTATTTTACTTTTTAATGTGCCTATTTCTACTTGGTAATTCTCTACCATTTCAATAGTAATTTTTCTAGATATATTTTCCAATTCTTCTATGTCTTCCGTTTGATTTTGTGCAATATCAATATTTTTTGCTAATTTTTTTATTATTGTTCTTTTTTGTTTATATCCCTTTGAATACGTCATACTTTTTAATGATATATTTAAGTTTTTTAGTACATCTGAGCCTAACAATTTATATATCTGTTCAGCTTGACTAATAGTTAAGTCCATATCTTCAATTTTTTTCAATCCACTTAAAACTTTTTTTACACATTCACTTTTTTCTTTTTCGCTTCTTACTATATTTTCATCTAATATTATTTTAAATTCCGCTATAATAGAATTTACCAATTCATAATTTTCAGGAGATTTTTCTACAATATTATTTTTTTCTTCTTTATTACTTTTAAAGAAAAGTCCATTATATTTTTCTCTCATCTTTCTTATTTCTGGGTAACTATATTTATTTAAGTTTCTCTTTTCTTTCTTAAAAGTTTTTGATGATTTAGAATTTTCTTCTGCTTGTACTTCTAATTCATATTGCTTCATTAGTTTATTTGGTATATCAAATTCCAAAGATATAATCTCTTTATTATATCCTTTTTTTATTAAACTTTTAATCTCATCTGCTTCAATATATACCATTATTTTCTCTCCTTTTCATTATATTATCAATTAATTTAATATTTCATACAACTTTCTTTTTAATAAATATGCCATTAAACAGACTAATACATCTGTCTGTTTAATGGCACAATATTACCAAAATACTTTAATCTGAAATTTCCTCATCTTTTATAATACATTTCTGTACATCATAAAAGAATTTGGAAACTCTTACTATTCCATTGCCTCCATTCCTTTTAATAAAGTCATTAACAAATGTAGATAATTTTACTTGAGTTTCCTTTTGATTTTCAGCTGCAATGCCGCTTTTAGTCAAAATCTCTTCCACGTCCATTTCTCTCATTTTCACTGCCGTAGCTAAAATTTTGCTAAACTGCTCTTTTACTTCAATTTCTAATGTATTGTCTTTGTTTTCCATTATTGCCAATACATTTTCAACCCTTTCCTCAATAGGCTGGTTTTTATCAACCATCGAAAAAATTCGCCAATACTCTGCTCGACTCGCGCTGCTCTCTTGTACTCCCTTTTGTGCTTCAGCCATTTTTGCAAGGAAATACTCCTCATATTTCTTCATTATCTTCAGGAACTTCAGCAACGTAACCGACATTTTTTCTGAAATGTTTTTGTTGATTTGCTGCTTATCGTAGGTATTTGGCCATTTTTTTTCGTGTATTTTAAAGTTGACCTCTAACTTATCCCAAGCAACAACTTCCACTTCTGTTGAAGCAACAATCAAATTAACAAGCATTTCCTTTTGCTTCTCTTTCAAATCAAACAGCTCTCCAATTAACTCAGCAAAGTGCTCTAATGAATTAGCATTTTGAGCTAAATTGCCTAAAGTATCCCGTATTTCCAATTCATTTGGATCTGTGCTTTCATTCAAAAACGCCTCTATTTTATTTATATTTGATATTTTAAACTTCGACGTTTTTGACTCATTTGGCTTCGCAAATTTAATTGCAGTTATAGTTGCAGGTATCCACGGTTCATCTTTCTCTGGTTCTTCATCCGCAACTTTTAACTTGTTTGACTCAGCAATTTCAATCTCAGGTAATTCTTGTTCATACGGATTTGTCTCATCAATCAAATGAACAATTTCACCTTCTGCGGCAGGCTCATACTCAAATTCAACTACCTCACACTCAGAAATCACCTTAATGAGTTCCGTAGGTGGTGTTTCTTCAAACCAAGCCTTTATTTCGGCTTCTCCACCGCTTATTTTGATACTATTCTTTGGATTAAAAAACCGAAAAAAAGTATCCAACAAATTCGCTGTGTTTCCTCCTTCAATAAGTCTTACCTTAGCTCGAATTTGTTCCATATTCTTCTCCTTTCGATGTATGCAATTATAGTGTATCTTGGCATTTCCTATATTTTTGATTTTTAGCTAAAATATCTTGTAACTAAATTTCACCAAATATTTGGAAACTTTCCAATACGTGCTATATTATACATCAAATTTACATAATTTTCAATAGTTCTCTAAAATAAAATTTATCTTTCCTTATCCAACATTTTTTTGCACTTTTTTCGAAAAAACTATTGACAAACGCCTAAATATATTATATACTAACTCTTGTCGTTAGGGAATGCTCCCTTAGCTCAGTTGGTCAGAGCAACCGGCTCATAACCGGTGGGTCCAAGGTTCGAATCCTTGAGGGAGCACCATAAAATGCCATCAATGTAAATTGGTGGTTTTTTTGTATTTAATTTTTCATAAATAAAAAGACAAGTCAATCAAAAACTTGTCTTTTTATTTATTCATTTTCTCCTCTACCCTCTGGTAGTGCATTACTTGGTAATTCAATTCTTATCCTAATTCTAAATACATAAGTTGCCGCCCTAACAATTTTGCTGTTTTTAATTTTTTGCCATAATGAAGTTTTGGCTTTAAATGTAGTTTCCTCTTTATAATTTTCCAATTCTTGATTTATTTCGTTTTCTTTTACTTCAGCTTCCACCTTATTTTCTTCTATTGTTTGAACATTTTCTTGAACTTTTTCTTTCTTTTTAAATTTAGCTTTTTTCTTTGTTTCTATGACTTCTTCTTGAATACTTGGTTCAACCTGTGCTTCTTCAATTTGTTCAACTTTTTCTTCTGGTGTTGGAATTAATTTTAAAGCATCTGATATTTCAATTCCTATAAAGCTTAAAGCCTTAGAGCTATCTTCTAATCTTTCCATATCAATTTCAATATGTAGATTAGATTCAAGATTATTAGATTTTGCTTTTAAAATTTTCATAGCATCATTATATTTTTGTGATGTCTTTCCCTTACATCTTCCTACAATATTTAAGTTTTCGATTATTTCTTCTGGGAATTTGTCTTGTGCCTCTTCTATTTGTTGTTTCCAGCCTTCTTCTTTGTTAGATGCTGCTTCCATAAGTTCATTTAAAGTACCAGCTAAAGCAATATTTTCTTCTCTTTGCTTTATTAATTCTTCAACTTTTTTTGTATTTTCTTCAAATTGATTTATTGCAAATTCTACTAATCCATAAGCCGCATTATATACACTTATAGGGAAATTTTTCTTTTTAGGATATTCTATTAAGTATGTCTTTATAGATTCTATCAAATCCTTAAAGTATGTATCCTCTTCAAGTTGTACTATTTTCTTTTTGTTATTTGGATTTATTAATTTTTGCACTTTATCTATATTTGATATTATTTTTTCCTCTGTGATTACCATTCTCACATTTACTATGCCAGACTTAGACATTGTAAACTTCCCTCCTTTGTTATTTATTGAACGTAGTTTCTACATAATTCATTTTTATTATACAACACTCGCTCAAAAACTACAAGAAATTTCGGCAAACTTTTCTTTACATTTTTGTGACAGAATTGTTACAATTTTATTACAAAATCAATTATTTTCCATTATTTTTTTCATTTCTACATTTCTTTTTATCTTCAAAGTTGTTGTTTTTACAAGTTCTTCATCTGTTAATACTAATTTCTTTACATATTTATATTTTGGCATTGTTTGGTTAACTTCTTTTACCCAATCCCAAACTTTTTTACTTATTTCTTCTTTTGTTATATCTCCAAATTTATTTTTTACATAGTCTTTATCATAACATACCTTTACAGATAAAGTCACATCTCCATCTCTTGCTGGCATTCCAAATACCATGCATTCTTTTATTAAATCATTTTTTTCTATCAAGCTTTCAATTTCTTCAGGATATACATTTTTACCATTTTTTAAAACAATTACGAATTTTTTTCTTCCTGATATATATATGTAACCATTTTTATCAATTCTTGCTAAATCTCCTGTACAAAACCATCCGTCTTTTGTAAAGACCTCTTCATTTGCCTCATCATTATTGTAATATCCAAGCATCACTGAATTTCCTTTTGCTAGAAGTTCGCCAACTCCTTCTTTATCTGGATTATCAATTTTCACCTCAACACTTGGGAATTTCTTACCAATTGACCCTAACCTTTTTTGCTTTGTAAGCTCTGCCGCAATTACTGGTGATGTTTCTGTTAATCCATATCCTTGTAATAAATTAAAGCCTAAATCCCAAAATCCTTTTTCTTTTTCAGGAGATAAAGCTGCTCCTCCTGCAACCATTACTCGAAGACATCCTCCAAGATTATCATGTATTTCTTTAAATAATTTTTTTCTTATATCAATTCCTACTTTTAATAGGCAATTACTTAATTTTATACCTTTTTTTACAGTAGCTAGTTTTCCTTTACTTTCTATTGTTTTCATTAATTTATCATACATTTTTTCGAATACAACCGGAACGCATATCATTGCTGTTATCCTAAAGTTCTTTAATTCATCTGCAATATGTCTTACACCTTTTGAAAATATTATAGACCCACCAATTGATAATGGATACAAAAATCCTACTGTACATTCAAATGTGTGATGTAATGGTAAAAATGATAAAAATCTATCTGTTTCATCAAGTTCAAATACATTTCTTATATCATGTACATTTGTGCATATATTTTTTTGTGATAACATAACAGCTTTTGATTGATTTGTAGTTCCAGATGTAAATAACATTATTGTCATTTCTTCGTTATTTATTTTACAGTCAACAAATTGTTTGTTTCCATTTTTTAGCAATTCTTTGCCTTTTTCAGTTATTTCTTTTTGTGAATATTTATTAAAATCATTTTTTTCTAAATCCATAGAAATAAAATATTTTAATTTCGTATTTCCTTGTTTTTGTATTTTAGCCATGGCTTCATCATATTTTGATGAATAAAAAATAGCCTCTACTTCTGAACGAATTATCAAACTTTCTATTTCATTTTCAGGAAGTGCCTTGTCAAGTGGAACCACTATTCCTGTACCACAAACTATTGCTAGATATGCAATCTCCCATTCATATCTATTTTCTCCTATAACAGCTATTCTTTTTCCTTTTAGTCCCATTTCTATTAAAGCTGTGCCTAGGCTATTTACATCATATAAAAGATCTTTATATGTTATTTTTCTTGAATCTTCTATATTTGTTCCATCTAAATAAAATGCTGCTTCATCGCCAAATTTTTCAACAGATTTTTGTAACATTTCTTTTAGATTTTCAAATTTAATTTCTCTGTCTAACATTTTTTATTTCTCCTTTAACCCTTTTATTATTGTATTTTCAAATTCTTTATATACTTTTCCTACGTTAAAATTTTCTTTGTCTCTTAATTTATACACAAGCCCCGAACATATTAACCCATATATTTCAGAAGCATAAATTTTTTCATCTCCGTTTTTTATTTGTTTTGCTGAAATTCCGTCTTTTACAATCTGTTCTATTTTTTTTATATATTCAAAAATACATTCTTTACATTTCTGATTTCTTTGTTCATTTCCATAAAATTGGCTAAGCAGAATTGTAATTATGTCTTCATATTTGTCCACGATTTTTATTTGAATTAAAACTATTGCTTTTATTTTATCTATGTAATTACTATATTTTGCTGTTTTTATATCTACACTATTTTGTAATAGTTTCACTCCTTCCGCTACTAAGAAATTAAATATTTCTTCTTTGCTTGAAAAGTGATAATATAGCGTTCCTTTTGCTACTCCTACTGTTGCTGTTATTTCTTCAATACTAGTGTTTTCATAGCCTTTTTCGGCAAATAGTTTCATTGAGGTTTCAAATATTTTTCTTTTTGTTTTATTCAACAATTTATCCTTCTTTCTATTTAGTTTTTTACATGTGTATTATATATAAATAATTTGATTTTTGCAATAGGTGTTTGAAATTTGAATAGTTGGTCGATTTTTTTTGATAAGATAACGACCAATTTTTATGTATTTAAAAATTGGTCGTTATCTTTATTTTTTTATTCAATCTCTTCCAAACAAATCTCTTGTATAAACTTTGTCCTTAAACTTCATAATCTTTTCGTCCATTCTGTTTGCCAATATAACATCCGAAATTTCCATAAACTTTTCAAAATTATTCTCTATTTTAATGTCATCATCAAATTCACTTAAATTCAACATTGGTTCATAAATAATAATATTAACTCCATTTTGCTTCAATATATCAATAATTTCACAAATAGCACTTGTCCTAAAATTATCTGAATCTTTCTTCATAGTAAGTTTATAAATTCCTACAGTATTAGCATTTTTGTTCATAATCATTTTAACAATGTGTTCTTTTCTTGTATGGTTAGATTTAATTATTGCTTCAATTAAGTTTTGAGGTACATTTTCAAAATTTGCAAGCAACTGCTTTGTATCTTTTGGCAGGCAATATCCGCCATAGCCAAAAGATGGATTATTATAAAAATTTCCAATTCGTGTATCTAAACATACTCCATCTATTATATTTTTGGTCTTTAAATTATTTATCTCCGAAAAAGTATCTAATTCATTGAAAAAAGCTACTCTTAAAGCTAAGTATGTATTTGAAAATAGCTTCACTGCCTCTGCTTCTGTGCTATTCATAAATTTTACAAATACATCTTTTTTTATTGCCCCTTCTTTCAAGAGATTAGCAAATTTTTTTGCTTCACTTCCTTTTCCGCCGACTATAATTCGTGATGGATATAAATTATCATACAATGCCTTTCCTTCTCTTAAAAATTCTGGCGAAAACATTATGTTTGGAGCATCGTACTTTCTTTTCATTTTTTCGGTAAAGCCTACTGGAACTGTTGATTTTATTATTATTGGAGCATTTTTATTTATTGATACTCCACATTTTATTATTTCTTCTACACTTGATGTGTCAAAAAAATGTTTCTCATTATCATAATTTGTTGGGGTGCTTATTACTATAAAATTCGCGTCTTTTAGTGCTGTTTTTCGGTTTAAAGTTGCTTTTAATTTTAGAGTTTTATTTTTTAAGTATTTTTCTATTTCTTTGTCTTTTATTGGTGAAATTTTATTGTTTATTTTATTAATTTTATTTTTGTTTATATCTAGTAATATAACATCATTTTTTTGGCTTAATAAAATTGCTAATGATAGACCTACATATCCAGCTCCTACTATTGTTATATTCATTTTCCTATTTTCACCTCTTTTCATTGTGGGACGAAGTATTTTTGAAAAATTGCTCATTTAGGAACAGAGAAGTTTGGGGCATGTTATTCATATAAATTTCTCTTATCTCTTTCTTTTATAAATTCTCTTAAATTATAAACAACATTAACCACCCAATACATCTTTTTTCTTAATAAAAACATCATAAAATTCAAATACCCACTTAAATATGATTTCTCCACATTTTGTATAGCATCTTTAAAATCCGGTCTTTCCATAAGTTCATTTATTTTGTTTATTTTTTCAGAAAACTTGCAATTTCTTTTAAAAATATATTGTCCAATAATAATTATAATTGACTGTATAATCCTTATTTTAAAAGCCTCATGAAAAATAGGAGGCTTATTATATTTTATAATAAACTTCTTTTTTTCTTCTAAATATTTAATATATTCTTCTATCATATCCCAATTATTTTTATGCATCAAAGAAGTTTTACATTGCCTGTAATTATATAAACAACCGTCTTTATACACTATTTTTCTTGCTTTTTCAAAGCAATGCAAATTAAAAATATTATCTTCTCTAAACTTAAGATTACAAAAATTGTTCAAACCATTTTTTTCCATGAAGCTTCTTCTATATAATTTAGCCCATGCAGTCATTAAATATAACGCATTGTAACCATCTTTGCCCAAAACATATTTTGAAATTATTTGTAATTCTAATTTTTCTTTATCCTTCCCAAATTCTCGATCTTTTCCTCCAAACATTTTTATAGGTTTTATTTTGTCTTTATAGCAGTTATTACAAGATGATATTATTATGTCTACATCATCTTTAGCTGCTTCAATCAATTTTTCACAAATATTATTTTCTACCCAATCGTCAGAATCCACAAATAATAACCATTCTCCTTTTGCTATTTTCATTCCATTATTTCTGCTTGTTCCAAGTCCTTGATTTTTTTGGTGAATAGTTTCTATATTTTCATATTTTTTAGAATATTCATCACATATTTTCGCACATTCTATTTTTGAGCCGTCATCAATTATTATTATTTCTATATCTTTTTGTATAGTTTGATTTTCAAGCGACTCTATGCATTTTTTTAAATATTCTTCTTTTGTATTATATACCGGAACTATTATGCTAATTTTTTTCATTTGATGCTCCTTTTTCAATTTCTGAGTTCATTATTTTTACTAATTGAAATATATTTAATCTTTTTCTATATAATTTGTATTTTCTAATTGCAAATTGCCAGATAATTAATTTGTAAAATTTAGGTGATAATTCGTAAAATACTCTCCCTTGTTTAGCAAAAAAATCATCATCAAATCCTTTGAACCACGTACTTTTGCCGTGTTCTACATCTGCAATCTTTGTACTTACATATTTTACTTTTAAACCACTTTCTATACATTTCCACACAAAAATTGTATCCTCTCCTCTATTAAAATAAGTCCCTGCTCCAAAATTTTCATTAAATTTCATGTTTTTCGAAAGGATACTGCTTCTTTTAAATGTTATTTGAAATGAACGTATTCTCATTGCTTGTATTCTGCACATTCTCGATGTTTTCATATTTTTTATTTTTCTTTCACCATTACATTCTACAAAAAAACATATCATGTCATAGTCTTTGTTTTTTTCATATTCTCTTTTTACTATGTCTTCAAAATTATCTTTGTATTTTACATCATCGTCTGCTATTATACAAATATCTGCATTTGAATTTTGTATTGCCCTATTTCTGCTTTTACTTAATCCTTTTTCTCTTGCTGATATTATTTTGTTTTGAGATTTTAGATCATTCGTTTCTTTTATTTGTTTTTGTGTTATTTGATTTATTGTTAGGCTATCAATTTTTATGTTCATTTTTTTTATTAGTTCTTTGTTCTCTTGCTCATTTTTTAAGTTCATTGTTGATATTAATACTTGTAATTTCATCATTTTATCTTGTATGATATATTTAATAACTTAAATACACCATACACTCCTCCTATAGTAATTTTTCATTTTTCTATTTGTATTATACTATAGTTATATCTTTTAAATCAAGACTTTTCAGCTTTCTTTTATTATTTAATGGAACCACAATTGAATAAAAAATATTCATTACTTTCCGTTGATAAAATATATTAAAACTGTTATAATAAAAAAAATCTAATTGTTATATTTTCAAATTTATATTAAAGGAGTTTTAACTATGTCACTAAAACAGTACCTACAAAAAATCAAAAAACGTTTTTTTAAAAAAAATGAAAATTATCTTGATATACATATTACAGAACATTGCAATTTAAACTGTAAAAGCTGCGCCCATTTTTCTCCAATTGCTGAGAAAAAATTTATTGATTTAAATAAATTAACACAAACTTATACAAACTTATGTAAATATTATAATAAATTCTTTGATAGTATTCATCTTCTTGGCGGAGAACCATTATTGCATCCTCAAATTATTGAAATACTCAACCTGACACGCTCATTTTTTCCAAGAAAAAAAATCGAAATTGTAACAAATGGAATTTTATTGACAAAAATGCCTGAAAAATTTTGGCAAACTTGCTATAATAATAATATCAGTATTTATGTTTCACAATATAGCAAAATTATTGACTATTCTAAGATGATACAAATTATAGAAAGATATAAAGTAAAATATCATCTTTCTTCACCTATAAATGAATTTAGAAACTATTATTTAAACATCAATGCTCAAAATAGTGATAAAGATATTAATTACAAACAGTGCAAATATGGTGGTCAATGTATGCAATTAAAAGATAACAAAATTTATCCTTGCTATACAGCAGCTTACATAGAACATGTGAATAAATACTTTAATACAAATTTTGAACAACAAAAAGAAGACTACATCGAATTAAATCATGTAATTACAAAAAAAGAATTTAAGAAAATAAGAAAAAAAGCTATTCCTTTTTGCAAATATTGCGATATGAAAAATGCAAAAGATGTTAAATGGGCAATTTCAAAAAAGAATAGAAACGAATGGATTAAGTGAGGTAAAAATAATGTATTCAATAGTATTTATTTGTCCATATTTTGGAAAGCTTCCTAAAGGACAATTTACGTTATGGTTAAAATCATGCGAAATGAATCCAACTATAAATTGGATAATTTTTACAAACGATAAGACAAATTATAATTATCCAATAAACGTAAAAGTAAATTATACAACATTTAAAAAATTTAGGTCTATATTTGAAAATAAAATAGATGTAAAACTTAATATAGAACATCCGCATAAGTTATGTGATTTGAAGCCCACATATGGCTATGTTTTTCAAGATTATATAAAAGACTACGATTATTGGGGATATACCGATATTTCTGATACTATTTATGGAAACTTAAGAAAATTCTTAACCTCTAGCAATTTAGAGTCTGCTGATAAAATTATGTATTTGGGACATTTCTCTTTATATAGAAATACTGATGATGTCAACCTAAGATTTTATGAAAAATCTAAAAATAGTATGCCTCTTGATAATATTTTTGGAATAGGCTATACCAAATCCTTTGATGAATTTGCAAAATTTGGTATAAACCATATATTTATGGACAATGGATATCCAATTAAAATAATCGATAACTTTTATGAAGATATTGCTCCTTTTAGCTCTAATTTTGAAATAACAAAGCTTGATGAAAACTTTAACTTTTATATTCCTAATGAAGTTGCTAAAATTTTCCAATGGGACAATGGTTCTCTATATTGTTATGAGCAACAAAATAATTCGATAATAAAAAAAGAAATTGCATACGTACACTTTCAAAAACGTAAAATGAGAAATCTTGTTAAGGCAAATTGCAATAATTTCTTAATTGTCCCTAATAAATTTATTACAGCACCACAAACAATAGATATAAATATTATGGAAAAATATACTAGAAAAATAATATTTAATTCCCCTTATATTAGTTACAAGCTAAAAAGAAATAAAAGAATATTACAACATCGTTTTAATAAATTGTTTAGTATTATAAAAAAGTTTCTAAAAATATAATAATATATTTTTAGAAACTTTTTATTTACAACTTATTTATATCTTTTATTTTCAATCCCATTTCTTAAATCTCTAACCTCTGTCACTAGCTTAAGCAAAAAAATATATTTATGTTTTATACAAAAATATATAATTTTTTGACTCAAATTCAAATATTTAGTATACAAATTATTCATTGCATTATTATAAAGCTCTTTTTCCATTATTTTACATATTTTTTCTTTTGCATCCCTATATGAAAACTTATTTGACCTATTAAAATAGCACTTCATTATATAATATTTTAATATAGCTGCCACCTTTAAATTAAAAGCACAACATAGTTTTTCTTTGCTGCCCAATTTTTCAACAAAGCTTCTTATTTCAAGCAGAACCTTTTCATTATTTTCTACAAATTTTTCATTAAAATTATGTGTTAAAGAACTATCATTTTGCATATAATGATAAAGAAATTCATCTACATACACTATTTTTTCTGCATTTTGAAATGCATATAAATTAAAAAGCAAGTCTTCCATATGAAACACTTTCTCATTAAAATAAAGTTCATTTTTTTTGATGAATTCTGTTTTATATGCTTTATTCCATACCATACAAGCTGTATTACATTTATTTTGATGTTCTACACTTTGGCTTGTTATGGTTTGCATCAATAATTCTTCTTTTTCTTCTTCAGTTATAATTTTAGGCTCTTTTAACATTGGAATTTTTATTGACTTATTTTTATATTCCATGTATGAGTCAAAACATATAATGTCTGGAACATTGTTTTTTATTATATATTCTTCTGCTTTTTCACACAGGTTATTTTCCACATAATCGTCACTATCTACAAATATTATATAATCATTTTTTGCATTATTTATTCCTATGTTTCGTGCTGCGCTTACTCCTTTATGTTGATTATAAATTATTTTTATTTTTTCATTTTTTTCGTATTGTTTTAAAATTTCTTTATTTTCTCCATTAGAGCCGTCATCTATTAATATTATTTCATATTTATTGCTGTTTTGATTTAATAGCGAATTTATGCATCTTGTTAAATATTCTTTTGGGGTGTTGTATACTGGTACTATTATACTAAGCATTATTTTCTCCTTACGTATTTCTATTTTATTTTTCATTAAATAAGTTCTCCAATGTCTTTCAAACATTTAATTAAATCCTCATAATTAATATCTTCTGCATAAAAGTTATCACTTTGATATTTTTTCCAGTGCTGTTTCATAATATCACTTTTTTCCAGTTCGTTTACAACATTCTCCCATGTTTTTATTATTTCAATTGATTTTCTATGTTCAGCTGTTGAATATATAGCATCTTTTAAAATTTGATTTTCTATGTTTTTTTGTTGTGTCTTAATAAGCATATAAATATCATAGTAATCTCTAATCCTAGTTCCTAAAACACTTCTTTTTATAATAGCTTCAAACTTTTCTGCAATTATTGTTTCAACATTATATGACCATATATTTATTTTTCTATTTTCCAACATAAGTTCAAAATTATACTGTATTTCTCTATATGTAATCTTGTCACCAGTAGTTATATCAACTTTCATAATAACTGGCATATTTTCCATATAATTTGCTTTAAATGCAACTCTGTATCCACCATAGTCATCTTCTTCTCTTATTGGTTCAATTTTAATTACTTCAAATGTAACCCTATCATCAATTTTTATATTACAAATTTCTTTCATAATATTAGAAACATTTTCTTCCGTTAGAGCAATTCCCTTTATTGTTGTATCCATATCCATGGTCGTTCTACTATCAATTCCAAGCATAGCTGAAATTAGCATCCCACCTTTAAGAATGAAATTGTCTTTATATTTAGAGAGTGAAATTCTTTCTAATAATCTTTCTAACATATATGTTTGCAGAACTGATTGAGCAGAAACCTTATTTTCTTTTGCTATGTTATTTATTATTGCTTTAAAGCTCATTACATTTTTTATCATTGTAAAACCTCCATATATTGAATCAATATTTTGTCTATTCTAAATATTTTTGCATATTCATATAGTAATGGCAAATTTTTGTCTTTTCTTTTTACATATTCATTTAATGCTTTATTCAATATTTGAGGGTCTATTTTATTTCTATCTCTAATTATATCACAAATAGTTCTCTCAATATTATAAATATTTAGCTCAGTACCATCCTCTAATTTTATATTTGTAGCCCCAATTTTATGATTTTCTTTTTTTACATAATGTATTTTTAAAAATTCATTATGTATTCTATTATTGCTTGGAAAAGTTAAATCAATTTTTAATGGCGTTCTATCTGTCATATTATAAAAATATAAAGCCGTGTTGTGTGAAAAAATCCCATTTTTATATCTTTTAGATAAAACCCAAAATTCGCTTAAATCAACATCATTTCTAACATATACTCCCTTCATAATCCTTGTCAAATATCCTTTTTTTTCTAATTCAGCTATAAATTGCCTATGTATTTTTTGCTTTTCTAAATTTTTTGCATAAACAATTCCATTATTATTATCAGCTATTTTTTTTATTTTATCACAATAATTCATAAAACACATCACCTCATTAATATTGACATTCATATACATATTATATTTAAAATGTATTTGAATGTCAATACTTTTGATTAGTTAAATTGTTTAAATTCAAAAAATCCTCCTCATCACCGCATTCGCGGCATAGCAATTCCAGTAATATAAAGCCTTAAAAAAACTCATCTTCTCTACATTCCTATACAAATTCCAAGTCCTTTTCATTGCAAAACTTTTATTAAAAGAAAGAGAATCTGTTCTTCTTCTATACACTGTTAAATATTCATTTAACCCATAAGCCATATATCCATTTTTCAAAATATTCCACCAAGTAGCTGCATCTTGGCCTCTTTTAATATTTGGCATTTTAAGTAAAGATTTATCTATTTTTTTCATATCAAACATAACTGTAGAAGTAAGAATAATTGTATTCTTTAGAGCCTTTTTATAATCAAATTTCACTGGAAAAATTTTAACTTCCTTAAATCCATTTTCCCTTAAATACTTAAAATTTGTATATGCAAATGCTATATCTTTTTTTCTAATAAATTTCAGTTCTTTCTCTAGTTTTTCCTTTTCCCACAAATCATCACCGTCTAAATATGCAATAAACTCTCCATTTGCATGTTCTAGTGCTAGATTTCTTGCTGCTGCCACTCCTGAATTTTGTGGAAGATTAAATATTTTTGCCTTGTCTTTAATGTCTTTAGTTGCATTTTTTATTTCTTCTAAACTATTATCTGTTGAACAATCATTTACTATTAGTAGTTCAAAATCTTGGTATGTTTGATTTATAACAGATTCTATTGTTTGTTTTATGTATTTTTCACAGTTGTAAACTGGAAGTATTATGCTTATTAAATCTTTTTTCATCTTTTTCCTTTCAATTATTGAATATCCATATATATCTGTTTGTATATGCTCAAATCGTCATATATTTTTTTATATCTATCAAGTTCTCGTGCTATGTTTTCCTCTTTATAAAGGTTTTTATTTGTATCCTTTATTTGTTCCACATTTTCATCGTATTTTTCAAGAAATTCATTTGCAAAACCATAAATCATTTCTTCTAATTCTTCATCTTTAGTTACCAATTTTACATCTTCTAAAAGTTTTACCATAGAATTAAGAAGTTCTCCCTTGTTAAGTATTGCAGAAACATTATATCTTTCATCTCTTGGATTAATTACCAGCTCATTATATATTATTTTAATTTCTTCTTTTCCATCATAATATTTGTTTACACTATATTTTGAGCTAATTTTTTTATACAGTTTTCTGCACATTTTAAGTTGGTTATTATTTTTTTCTGTTTTAAAATAATTTTTTAGCATTTCTTTGTTATTTTCATTTATACTTATAATTCTTTCTTTTATTTCTTTACTATATGGATAATATTTTATTGCTTTTTCATATTCTTTTTTAGTTGATAAATATTTTCCATAAGCACATCTTATATTAAATATTATAAGTATTGCAAATATTACACATAATATACTACATATCCATTTTTCCAGTTTTATTGCTTGTATTTCTTTATCATTTTTATTTATTATTGCTATAAATATAAAGTAATTTGCAAATGTTACCATATATGCTAAGTCAAAATCAAATATTGTGTGTATTGTAACAAACATTATTGCAGTAAATATTGATAAGTCTGTTATGTTTTTTTCGCTTTTTAGAAAACTTTTTATTGTTAATGCTATTATTATTACATACATTAGTAGTCCAAATATTCCGTAATCTATTAATAAATCTATTATGTAATTATGTAGTTCAAATGTTAAATAGTTGTATTCTTTTACAGTTGCAAATAAACTTGAATATGTTTTTCCTCCACTTCCTATTAGTGGGCTTCTTTTTACTAGTTTTAAGCCTGATTTGTACATTGATATTCTTTCAGATACACTGGTGGTTTTAAAGTTTACAGTTCTCATTAATTTCAAGATAGATTCAGGAACATATTTACATTTAGCAACATACTCTTTATCATTTATATATATTTTGTTAATTGTAATATTTCCATCTCCCTTTGTTTTAAATACTAATTGACCTCTTTCAATTATCATATCTGGAGTTGTAACTTCAACTATGTCAGTATTTTTTCCATTTTTAACATTCATTTTGCCTATTGTATTATTTTTTCTATATTGATTTCTTACGTTTATTTGAATAAATGAATCTTCTTGAATATTTGCTTCATAATCTATTTTTATTTCATATTTTGTATTGGAGTCAAATATATTTCCATATATTGTAACTATTTCATCATCTTTTTTAGTTATTGGTTCACTTCTCCTTGAATCTATTATTATAAAAGTGCCAATTCCTATTGTTATAATTAAAATTAATGTTATTAGTCTTTTTATAGATATATATTTTTCTATTCTTTTCATATTTATTTTTTTTATAAAAATTTCCAATATGTAATTTATTAAATAATTTATTACCAAAAAAACACTAAGCTGTACCCATAATATTGTTTTCGTTGTGTATTGTTGTGTAACTTTTTCAAATAATATAGCATAAGAAAATGT
This sequence comes from uncultured Clostridia bacterium, assembly GCA_934148985.1. Lineage (GTDB taxonomy): Bacteria > Bacillota > Clostridia > TANB77 > CAG-508 > CAG-269. Next base: position 9,669 of record CAKPDO010000019.1, on the reverse strand, counting down.
AAAAATTAATTGAAATATAGTTCTTATACTTAATATTTTTTTCTTTAACATTATACAGTAAAAAACTAATATTATAGACAATAAAATCATACCTGCTCTACTATTTCCAAAATAAAATCCTAGCATAGATATTTGCATAGATAAAGCATATAAACATTTTATAGTCTTTTTAGGTGTTTGTAAATATTTTCCAAGTGCTAAAATAAACATAAACATCATATATGATGCTACTGCATTACTATATCCTAAAGTAGATGTCATTCCATAAGCATCTGATGCTGCTGTGTATATTTTATCTAAAAATGGTTTAAATGTATTAAAATATAATTTATCAATGCCAAATATTATTATTAATATTGACGATATAAGTGAAGTGATTATTATAACATTTTTTCTTTTGGGAGTTGTTATTATATTTCTGGTTTGTATATATAAACAATACATTGTTATTGTCATTAAAAACATATTTATTGTATAATACTTAGATACATAAGTTTTAAATATTAATGGTAAGATAGACGCTATTGTAAATAAAAGCATTACTACATCTATTTTGTTTTTTATTATTATATTTTGCTTTTTATTTATTTTTTTTATTATTATATAAATTAATGTTTCAAACATTACTAATGCTTGTAAAACAAATCTTGGGTCCGTATGTGTTGAGCCTACTAATAAATTTAATAATGCTATGTTTAAGCATAGTATTACTAAATATATTTTATCTAATTTGTTTATTATTTTTTCCATGTTTTTCTCCTATTATTTCATTATATACTTTTTTCGTTATAAAATATGTAGGCTATTGTTTCCATTCTTTAATTCTCCTAGTTTTTTGATAATTTTTTATTGTTTCATCCAGATAAGAATTACCTTAATTATTGCCTAGATTAGTTAAAATCATTTTTACAAAAAGAACATTTAATTTTAAGTAGTATATTTCAAGTTTACAATGTTATAGTTCCCTTTGTAAAAAGGATTTTAATGTTTTCAATTGCTCTTTTCTTTTTCACATATTCATTTGATTTGGAAAATATTTCATTACATTTCCTTTCCACATTCTTATATTAAGCGCATGCCCGCGGACATAAAGTCCCACGAGCATACCTGTGTTCATGTTTGTGCCTTATTTTTGTAACTTATATGTTCCATTTCCGTTGCTTACAAGTTTGACATCAGATGATAGACAAACTAGGGGACGGAACCCATTGTTGCCGCCGTAGTAGGTATTGCCGTGCGCGAAGTAGTCGTAGGCCACGTAGCCGTCGTAGTACACGGCCATCACGCGGTAGGTGCTGATGTTGTTAGCAGAAGGCGAGGCAAGCCAGAAGGCATTTGCTTTATCTTCTGATGTTTTTACATAAGTGCTATCTGATGTTCCAATATTTGTTAATTGGTCTGTTGACCCACTTGTGCGTCCTACATAATATCCATATTTGCTATTGCTTCCTGTACCATCGCAATAAATTTTACTTTCAGGATGTTTCGTATTCCAACTTGCTACAAACATTTCTAATGTTGGTCCTCCTATTACATAATCTGCAAAATTATTATCTCCGTATTTGCTTGTCCATACATTTGTATCTAACATATAACTTACTGAGCTTATATTGTCATTTGTTGAACTACTATATTGATTTGCCCAACTTATCCACTTTTTTGCTTTGCTATCTGAATTTATATAGCTACTTCCTGCATATTTACTGCATACGTTACTAAATCCATCCTGTGGTTCATAAATATCAACCCATTTGCCGGCCGCTGCTTCTGTTAAATTTATGCTATATCCGTCTTCACTGTATTGTCCATTTGCTTCTAGTTCTATCGTATCATGATAATCATAATAGGAATTTCCTGATCCGTCCTCCGTATACTCCCCAATACACTCCCAATTTCTTCTTCCCGTATACACGTCATCTGACCAAGAACCAACACAATCAGAATATGGATTACCCGGATCTGATATATTCCATACAAATTTATCATATTTTCCATGACTTTCATTACTTGCAATTTTCAAGCCATTTATACTTCTATCTGAAATTGTTTTTCTTAAACTTGCTATTTTGGTTATTTCTGGAGTATATTTTTTTGCATAATTTGTTCCATTGTTTTCTTTTACTCCGCTTGCAAAAGATGTTCCATCACTTGCATCCGGATAATTTCTTACTTTAATATAATCTGTCGAAATCAAATAAATCCTTTCTTCTGTTCCACCGGGTTCAGTACCTATATAAAATACTTGCCAACCAGAGCCATCTCCATCGTCATTTCCATCATTATAGTTTGTAACCTGAGCTCCAATTAAATCTTTTGCATTTGCTACTGCAACTGATGTTCCATAACCTGTTGTAATAGCTTCTGCTCCTGCTACTTTTACTTTAACTGTTAAAGTTATTGTCTTTTCTCCAACATTACTTGTTGTACCATCTGCTCTAACCAAATTTGCTGCAACAACAACCGTGCTTCCAGCTTGAGCATCACTATTTATAGTAACAGTTCCTTGTGCATCTACAGTTGCACTTCCTGATTTGATGCTCCATGAAACTGTATCTGTTGAACTTGCTGGAGTCTTTGTTGCTTCTAATTTAACAGTCTTTCCAGCTTCAACTTCTGTGCTTCCATCGTCTTTAACCTTAACACTTAAACCTGTTGCATATGATTCATTAACTGAAACTACAACATTTACATCTCTTGTTACAGAAGTTTTTGTTTCTTTAACATTAAACTTAAATGTTCCAGCATCACCTGTTGCCTTAACAATAATTCCAGCTCCTGCTGTTATTGCTGTTTCTTTTGTTATTTTTGTTCCTGCTGCTGTCATTTCTATTCCACTTGATGGTGGTGTTAATTTTATTTGATATCCTCCTTCTTCATTTGGAACTTCCTTATATTCTTGTCTTGAAACATTTACATTTAAACCTGTTACATCTAATTCGTAATATTTTCCTTCTATTTTTACATATGTTTTTGTAGATGTATCTCCATCAGTATCTAATGCAACTTTTATTGTTACACTTTTACCTTGTACTACTCCTACTTCATTAATATTTGAGCCTGATGAGTCTTGTATTAATAGTCCTTTTACAGTTTGGTTTGAAGTGCTTATATCTTTTACTTCATAACCATTATTTGTTAATTCAGCAATTACTGCTGTTTTTGCTGTTGCATCATCTACAATGCCTAAATTTTCAGCATAAGCTGCTTGAAGTCTTACTCTTCCCATTTCTTCTACTTGAGCAATTCCCTGAGATATCTTTGCTTCTGTTGCCCTATTTAGTATTCCATTATTTCCAGCTAGTGCATTTATGCTTATTCCTGCTAATATTAAAAGCACTATGATTGTAACAACTAACGCAATCAGGGTTATACCTTTTTGTTCATGTTTTTCTTTCATTTTTTGTTCATCCTTCCTTTCCATATTTCTTTTGAAACTTTTTTATATATTTATTTTTCTTTTGTTTTTTTATATTATTCACCCCCTATTCAAATTATATTCATTTGTGCATCATCTTTTATTCTACTACACTACTGGTTTATGTTCAACACTTTTAGTTAATGTTTTGCAAATGTAATATTTTCGTAATATTTTCGAAACATTTGTCGAATTATGTCAAATGATTTTCCTTGACTTTGTGGTATCTGCATTATATAATTGTTCCATAATAATTTTTTCAAACTTTTTATATCGTAAAAATTTAATACATCAATTAGTATCAAATTTTATCAATAAAAATATAGAAATATAAAAGGATGTGATTTACAATTAAAGAAGAAGAAATAAATAATTTATAAAATAAAAAAAGTTTGAAAAAATTAGCCTCTAAGATAAATTTGTGTCTTAGAGGTTTTCTTTATTTTAAAAAAAAATAATAAAATTTCAATGTTTTTGAGTTGTTTTTATAAATTTTAATTTTATCGAATTCTGTCAAACGATAGTTTTTTTATTATATACTTCAATTCTCTATTATATACAACTAAAACCATTATAATTATCGCTATTTCTATTGCACTATTAAGCCTCCAATCTACATTTACAGATATTAAAGAAACTATGCTATATATGATTAAAATAAAAATGTTTTTCTTCCATTTTATGTTTAATTCAATTAGCTGCTTACCTAATACGTATCTAAAAATTACATTTACTAGGCTGCCTGAAATTTGACCTAATATTACTCCAATAGTTCCTAATTTACCAATCATTAAATACGAAATACTTACAGTCGTTATTGCTCCAGCTAATGTAGTAAAAAACTGATATTTTGTTTTTTCGGCTACCTTAAATATTGTAGATAAATTTGTAGATATCAACATTATAAAAGAATATATTAATAACATAGGTACATATATTTTAGATTGATAATATTCGGTTTTTGATATTATATTATAAAATATCATAATAATCGGAATACACAAAATTAACAGTACAAGCACTTTTTCTGTAAGTTCTTGCATTATTTTTTCAAATTGCTTACCAACTTTTTCTCTTTTCGAAACTAGCATTTCTTCTGTTAATGCTTTATTTAATATTAACCCTAAAAAATTCACTATAATAGTAAATTTGTTCGCAAAAGCATACATTCCATTCGCACTCGCCCCTAGCACATTTTGTATTATTGTTTTTCCAAATCCTGTAATTAACCAAAGAGAGATATCATTTATAACTAATGGCACTGAAAAAATCAACATTTTTTTTAATAATTTTAAGTTAAATTGTTTGATATTTACTTTTCTTAGTATTTTTATCTTACATTCTATTAGACTCAAAATCATAAAATTGCTAAATATATTTGCAATAAATAGTGCTTCTATCTTTAATTTTAGGATACATATCAATATAGCTGTAATTATTAAATTAGTTGCCGCTCCTATTATCGATGATTGTACATATATCTTTGTTTTGTTTAAACATCTTGCATAATACTGCCATACAGTTGATAAACCATAGAAAATATACATTAGTATTATATATACTGCATACTGTTCCTTTTTAAAAATGCTATAATATATTGTTCCAACAATTGCTATTAATAATGAAACTACTATTGAAAAAATCGCTGATGTATTTATTACTTTTTCTTTTTCCTTATCATTTTGTGTAGCTAAAGTATATTTTAATATTGCTTCCCATATACTTATAAATGCTATTGGTATAATTATATTTTCTAATGTTTGTATATATTCATATCTTCCCAAATCTTCCGCATTTATATAAAATGCATATATAAATACAACAACTGCTGATAATAATTTGGTTGACAAATTTCCTATAAAATAAATTCCTACTTTTTTTGCTAATCTAGTAAACTTCACTTAATTTCCTCACTCTATTCTTTTTTCTGGTAAACTTTCCAATTTTTCTATATATTTTGTCTTATCTACATAGTAATAATCCTCTCTTATAAGTTCTTCAAAATTACTTATTCCATATGGCATTTTTAGTTTCATCTTTATACCTTCTCTCTTTTGGTTTTCTTTATTTTACAAAAAAAATAATAAAAATTCAATGCTTTTGTGGCTATTTTCATAAATTTTAAAATAAGAATAAAAAATTAGCCTCTAAGATAATTATATCTTAGAGGTTTTATTTTTTGACACCCAAATTAACAACTAACTCTTAAAAATTCAAAATCTCCACTCAAAGTAATTTTTACAGAATTCGCTGGAATAAAAACACAATCACCTTTTTTGATATCAATAAATTGATCATCAAATTAATGTTCGATACTTTTTAGTAATATTTTTGAAATAGTGAAAAAATTTACTACTAGTAATATAATTAATTCCACTATAAATTAAAAACTTCACCATTAGTGTATTTTAATTTCTTAAATTTCATTATAAAATAAAGTCAAAAAATGAGGGAATATCAAATGGAAAATTTAAATTATGTAGAAATTGGAAAAAGAATTAAAATTCAAAGGAAGGAAATTCGGTATTACACAGGAAAAACTATCTGAAATAATAGATGTTTCTCCATCTTATATATGTGAAATCGAAAAAGGCGGTAGTATAAGTAGTTTAGCTACTATTTCTAAAATTGCACGAACACTTGATATTAGTTTGGATTACTTGGTGTTTGGCATTAATAAAAATAATCTTGAAAATGTGGTTTCTAAGGCTTTGAAATCTCTTCCAGAAAAAAATCAAAAATTATATTTTGCTTTGTGCGAAAATATTGCTAATGTAATTAAAGATGAAAATCAACTCTAGAGGTGCGAAAACCTATAAGGTATTAATATCTTATAGGCTTTTTTATTTTATCTCAATTTTAAGCTTAATTAAATTTCTTCTACATAAATTTCATTTGTTGCAACAACTATTGTATATTTTCTTAAACCTTCAATATCTTTTATATCATCAAACTGGCTATATCTTTCTATTTGCTCTCTTGCCTCTTTTTGTTTATCTTCTAATTTAGATGTTTCCCCTTTTTTCAAGTACTTAAATTCTACCATTATAGATTTATATCCTTTTGTTCTATCTCTTGGCACAAGCAATATATCTGGGTAATTTCTGTTTACTTCCATTTCTGATTTTGTAGAATATGAATTTATATTCATTGCTATACAGTAAAATATTAATTTAATATACTTTTCATCGAATTTAATTAAGTCACGATTTGATAAGTTATTTAAATATATTCTTAATACTTCAACTATTTTATCAATTCTTCCCTCCATTGCTAATTGTATTAATATTTCTTGATTTGTGCTATTATCTATTCTAAATTCAGCTTCCTTGTTCATCAATTGCATAAAATAACTTGCATAAATTTCTTTCATTACTTTATTTGGTATTGTAAGCTCGGGTATTCCTACTAAGTTTCCAGATATTGTCAAATATCCTAAATAATATAACATTGATATCATATCTATCTCAGTAAATTCTATTGCTGGATTAAATTTTTCTACAATTGTATTTATTATAGGTTCACCCTGTACTGTTTTTCTTAATATTTCTAGTCTGTTTTCTCCTTTGCATAAATCTAACATCTTTCCAATTTTACTGTAATCACTTGCTATATTCATGTCTATTAATCTATCTGGTATCTTTTTTGACCATGTATATTCAGATAAAAAATATAAACACATATTTGAATTATATATTTGATTTTCAGCATTCAAGCAAAATTTATATCCATCATAATTTTCTTTCATTATTGGTAATATTTTTTCTTGGTCTTCTTTTGATATATTTTGGCTAGTTAAAATTTCTATTAATTCACTTTGGGTAAATCCCATCATATCATTAAATCTTACATCTTGGGTTATATCTTTTCCTATATTAAATCCACTTGTCAAACTATCCAAAGTTATTGGTGCAACTCCAGTTATGAATATTCTGTCTACCACTGTTTCTGTTCCTTTTTTCAGTATTTCATACCATTTTCTCACCTTTCCATTTTTAGATACTAAACTCTTAAACCTTTCTGGATGAAATCCTAATAGTTCATTTGCAAAATGGTCGTATTCATCTATTATTACATATATTTTTTCTTGTGGCTGCTGAGTATAAAATGCTTTAAATAGGTTGTTTAGTATATTTTCCGCATCATCTTCTGTATTTACATAAAAATCCAAATTATATCTATGTATAAATACCTCTATTGATGATGCTACTTCATTTTTAAAGCCTCTTATTGTAACTTCTTCTGAACTTGTATCAATCCCCGAAAAATTAAATCTTAATATACAATAGCTATTTTTTAGTTTGGTAGGATTTTTACCTATATATGTATTTTTAAATAGCTTTTCAAATTTCTCTACTCTATTCTTATCATAATAGTTTTCTATTACACTTGTAAATAATGTTTTCCCAAATTTTCTTGGACGTAAAAACATTATTCTTTTTTCTGGTAAACTTTCCAGTTTTTCTATATATTTTGTCTTATCTACATAGTAATAATCCTCTGTTATTAATTCTTCAAAATTACTTATTCCATATGGCATTTTTAGTTTCATCTTTCTACCTTCTCTCTTTTGGTTTTCTTTATTTTACAAAAAAAATAATAAAATTTCAATGTTTTTAATCTATTTTCATAAATTTTAAAAATTTCATCAAAAAACTTGAATTTATTTTCAATTTAGTATAGTATATATAAAAAAGAAACGGGAGGAAAAAAAATGCCTAAAAAAACTAAAGAATCAGAAAACAAACTTGTAGAAAATATAAAAAATTATTTATTATCTCCAATAAAACCTAAAAAAGAAAAAACTAAAAAAAATGATACAAAAAAAAGTCCTTCAAAAGTTAAGAATAAAAAAGCTGATGTAACGTCAAATAGTAAAAAAACAATTATAAAAAATGAAGAAAAAGCTTTAAAGGAAATTAAAAATGAAGATAACAAAAAATTAGAAAAAGTTGAAGAAAAAAAAGCTACATCTATCAAACCAAAAAAAGAAAAAACATTTTCTCCAGAATACTATGATTTGCCATATAAATATAATAAAACAGTAGTAAAAATATTAGCTCAGACACCTACAAATCTATTTGTATATTGGGAAATTTCTGATGAAGATAGGGAAAAATTAAAAAAACAGTATGGAGAATATTTCTTTGAAATAACAAAACCAGTTTTAGTTATCCACAATTTAACAATGAATTATTCATTTGAAATAGATATAAATGATTTTGCAAATAGTTGGTATTTTCATGTAAATGATAGCAGTTCAGAATATAAAGTAGAACTTGGAAGACGCCCTATCCCCGTAAATTACAGTTATATACCAAAATATGATGTAGAAAAAAATGGTCCAATAAATCCAATTCAAACACCTTATGTTTTCATTTCTTCTTCAAATAATTTGGAAGCTCCTAATGACCATATATTATTTAATAACACAAACAAAATATATTATAGAAACGTAAAAACAAATCAAATTATAGAAAAAGATATTAAAGACTTTCCATTTATTGTTAAAGATAATGAATTTGTTAATGTTAATGAACTATACAAAAAATTATATAAAGATGAAATTTCAAATGGTGATTTAGGAAGATTTAACCCATCTTCTGGAAATCCATCATCAGGAAATTTAAGTTCATGGTAAAAAACTTTAATCTAGCTTTTATTTGTTTTATAAGCTAGATTTTTTATTTGTAAAAAGAAAGGAACAATCAAATGCAAAAAAAAGGATACGTAAGCTTTGTATTACATGCTCATCTTCCATTTATACATCACCCAGAAAGTGATGATTATTTAGAGGAATCTTGGCTATATGAAGCAATTTCAGAAACATATATACCTTTATTAAAAAATTTCAAAAAGTTGGTAGATGAAAAAGTTAATTTTAGAATAACCATGTCTATGACTCCTCCTCTACTTTCCATGCTAGATAATAAATTATTGCAACAAAAATATATCAATTATTTGAAACAATTAATCGAGTTATCTGAAAAAGAAATTAAAAGAACAACATTTAACGGAAAAATGAATAATTTATCAAAATATTATTATGAAAGATATTCAGAAGATTTAAGATTATTTAGAGATGAATTTAAATGTGACTTAATTTCTCAATTTAAGCATTTTCAAGATATTGGAGTATTAGAAATAATAACTTGTGGTGCAACACATGGTTATTTTCCAATTTTATATGTAAATGAAAAAACTGTTAGAGCTCAAATTGCTGTTGGTGTTCAAACATATGAAAGATATTTTGG
>CAKPDO010000018.1 GCA_934148985.1 uncultured Clostridia bacterium | reverse complement strand
CCATGACATACTCCATCGAAGTTCCCTCCATCCTTACGGATGTAGCCACATTCGACTTCAACGCTAAAATTCATACTTAAATAGTATATAACTTTTTTTGAGTTATGTCAAGAGTTTTCCAAGCTTTTTTTATTATTGTAGTTCTTTTCTACTATTTTGCACTGTTTTTATTGTATCTTCTAATGATATTTGCATTAAATTCAATGCTTGAGACATATTTTTTTCTAAATTTTGTAAAGTATCAGCTAAAACTTTTTCTGTATTTTGTAATAAATTGTCTGCATACTCTTTCGTTCCATTAGTTATTTCCCTAGACATTTCGTTGGCTGTCTCTATTATTTCATTTTTTTGATCATATGCCTTTCTAGTAATTTCATGTTCATCTATCATAGAAATAATTCTGCTTTCTGCTTCTTTTACTACACCATCAGCTTCTTTTTGTGCTTCTAAAAGAATACGTTGTCTTTCTTCTTTTATCCATTTTGCTTGTTTTAGCTCATCTGGTAATTTAAGTCTAATTTCCTGAATTAGTTCTACAATCTCCTCTTTGTCTACCACTATTTTACTTGTAAATGGCACTTTTTTACCTTTTTCAAGTATGTCTTCTAAAGTTTCTAATAATGTGAATATCTCCATTGACTTATTCTTCCTTTCCGCTTTTTCATTCTCTCTAAGAATAAAATATTTGCTCTCCCATATTTCCTTTGGTCAATTATTTGTATTTCTTTTATTTCTTCTATATTATTTATTATTCTATCTTTTTCATCAGTTTCTGCAATTATTATTGTATTTTCTTCTAAAATGTTAGCCTTTATTAATTCTTTCATTGCCATTTCTATAAAATCCGTTTTATAAGGTGGGTCAAGATACACAATATCAACTTTTTTATTCTCTAGTTTTTTTATTGTGTTCAAAAAATCTGTATTAAAAAGTTCTACTTTTTCTGCAAGATGGGTTTTTTCAATATTTTTTTCAATAATCTTGCAAGCTTCTTTTGACTTATCACACAAATAAACCTTTCTAGCTCCTCTACTTGCAAATTCTAGTCCTATTGCCCCACTTCCAGAAAATAAGTCTAATACAACACTATCTTCTATTTTATCATAAATTATATTAAATAATGATTCTTTTACTCTATCCAATGTGGGCCTTGTTGTTAGCCCATCTAATGTATATAATTTTGTTCCTTTTGCTGTTCCACTAATAATTCTCATAAAGACCTCTTTTAAAAAGAAAATTTTATAAATTTTCATATTACTATTCTATATTTTTTTTCGCTAAAGTCAAGATAATTCACAAAAATGTAATATAATATTAATATTCCTGTAATATTACAATAATATTACAAAAAGTGTAATCTTTTGTTTTTTCTTATTGTATTTTTTTCGTTATAGCCTTTAAAGCCTTTTCCCTTGGCAAAATGACTACATGCTCACACCCTTTGCATTTTAGTTTAAAATCGACACCAACTCTTGTTATTTCCCAAATTTTACTTCCGACAAGGGTGGCTTTTTTTTGTTCTTACTATATCACCTATTTTATATTCCATTAAATTCCGTCCTTTCTCAGGCTTATAATCTTCAAAAACCAATTTTATTTTACACTTTATTGTAAAATAGAATTGGTTTTCGTTTTTATATCTAATTATTTTTAGCTTTTTCTATTCTTTCTAAAATGCTGTTTTTTCCAAGAACTTTCATAATTTCATATAAATCTGGTGTATTTGCTCTTTTAGTAATTGCTACTCTTAAAACTGTACTTACATCTCCAACATGAGCTTTATACATTCCAGGATTTGCTTTAAATTCTTTTACTTCTCCTGCATATCCCATTTCTACTGATAAAGCTTTTATTTTGTCAAACCAAGTTTGTTTGTCATCTTCTTCATTATAAAATTTTTGAACATACAAATCCAAAATTTTATTAATCTCTGATTTTTCATTTAAAACTTGATATGGATATTCTTGTGTATCACTTAAAAATTTCTCATCATACATATAAATTATGTTTTCTTTCAAATCAGACCATTTTGCAATATCTTTACGAGGCTTTTGATTTCCTCTTTCTATTCCTAAAATTCTTAATGAATATTCTTTATTTTTTAGTAAATCTTCTAATTCTTTATCATGTCTTTCAGCCCATTTCAAAGCTTCTTCATATACTTCTTCAGCTGACATTTTTGATATTACAATTTTTGATACGTCTTGTAATTTAACCATATCAAATAAAGCTCCACTTACACTCATTTTATTTAAATTAAAATCAAATTCTTCTAATTTAGCATCTTTATTTTGTCTTCTCCAATTTTCAAATGTTGAGTTTGCTATATTTAAAAGATATTCCTTTACAGCTAAACTAGGTATTCCTAATTCCTCATAATAACTTACAGCTGCTTCTGGGTCTTTACGTTTGCTTAATTTTCTTTTATTTCCATTGTCATTTTTCATTATAGGAGAAATATGTGCATATTTAGGTGCTTTAAATCCTAACTCTTGGAATAGTTGTAAATGAAGAGGCACTGATGATAACCACTCATCGCTTCTTATTACGTGAGTTGTATGCATTAAATGGTCATCTACAGCATGAGCAAAATGATATGTTGGAAGTCCATCAGATTTTATAATAACAACATCTTGGTCGTTTTCTGGAAAATCCACATTTCCTTTTATCAAATCTTTATGCTTTATTTTTCTGTCTTCTCTGCCAGGCGATTTAAATCTTATAATATATGGAACTCCAGCATTTATTTTTTCTGCCATTTCATCTAACGAAAGATTTCTATATTTTGCCCATACTCCATAATATCCAGTTCTTACTTTAGCTGCTTCTTGCTTTACTCTCATTTCTTCAAGTTCTTCTGGAGTTGCAAAACATGGATATGCCTTTCCTTGTTCTAGCAAATATTTTGCATAACTTTGATATATCTCTTTCCTTAAAGATTGCTTATATGGTCCATAGTTTCCTATTTCTTCCGTATCTGATATCATACCTTCGTCTGGTTCCATATCGAAATCTCTTAAAGAATTTACAATTCCTGTTACGCCATTTTCTATTTCTCTCTTTTGGTCAGTATCTTCCACTCTTAAAAAGAATACACCATTAGTCTTTTTTGCAACAGTTCTTGCAACTAAAGCTTGATATAATCCTCCAATGTGAACAAATCCTGTTGGACTTGGAGCAAATCTTGTAACTATTGCTCCATCTTCTAGATTTCTTTCTGGATATTTTTCTTCATAATAATTTATTTCTTTTACATTTGGAAATATTAAATCCGCTAGCTCTTTATATGTCATATTTTTCTCCTTTTCTTTCCCTTTTAGGAACTTTAATTTTTCTTATATCTCCATAACAATTGGTATTATCATTGGGTTTCTTTTAGTTTTTGAGAATATATATTCTCTTAAATTTTCCCTAATAGAATTCTTTATTGTCGTCCAATCTCTTATTCCCTGTTCTTCACATTTACGAACCTCATGTCTTACAACAAGTTTTATTTCATCCATAACATTTTCAGATTCCCTAACATAAACAAATCCTCTTGAAATAACATCAGGTCCAGCAATTACTTCTCCAGAACTTCCATTCATTGTTAATACTACGATAATTAAACCGTCTTGTGATAAATGTTGTCTATCTCTTAAAACTACATTTCCAACATCACCAATTCCTAATCCATCAACTAATATAATTCCAGATTGTACTGTACCAGTAAATTCTGCGGAATTCTTATCCATTTCTAGTATTTTACCATTTTCAAGTTTAAAAATATTTTCCTTTTTTACTCCCATTAATTTAGCTGTTTCACTATGTGCTATTAAATGTCTATATTCACCATGAACTGGTATAAAATATTTTGGTTTTGTTAGCGCCAAAATTAATTTTTGTTCTTCTTGACAAGCATGTCCTGAAACGTGAACATCTTGTAATGCTGAATATACAACTTCAGCTCCTATTTGCATCAAAGAATCTATTACTTTTGAAACATTTTTTTCATTTCCAGGAATTGGATTTGCTGAAATTATTACTAAATCATTTGGAGTAATTTTTACTTTTCTATGTGTTCCTGAAGCCATTCTTGTTAAAGCTGACATTGTTTCTCCTTGACTTCCTGTTGTTATAATTAATAATTTATCATCTGTATAGTTATTTATCATATCTATATCAATAAATAAATTATCTGGGCAATCAATATAACCTAATTCTCTTGCTGTTGTAATCATATTTATCATACTTCTTCCACATACAGCAATTTTTCTTCCATATTTTACAGCTGAATTCACAATTTGTTGAACTCTGTGGACATTTGATGCAAATGTTGCAACAACTATTCTTTTTGTACAGTTTGTAAATAATTTTTCAAATACTTCTCCAACTGTACTTTCAGACATTGTGAATCCTTTTCTTTCTGCATTTGTCGAATCTGACATTAATGCTAGTACTCCTTTATTTCCTAGCTCTGCAAGTCTTGCAAAATCCATTAATTTTCCATCCATAGGTGTATAATCAACTTTGAAGTCTCCTGTGTGTATAATTGTTCCTACAGGTGTATGAATTGCAAGCATTACTGAATCTGGAATACTATGTGAACTTTGTATAAATTCAACTTTAAAATGTCTTCCTAGTTTTATAGTTTCACCTGGGTTTACTTCATTTAATTTTGTAGAATCAACCAGTCTATGTTCCTCCAATTTATTTTTTATTAGCCCAAGTGTAAGTTTTGTTCCATATATTGGTGTATTTACTTGTTTTAAGAAATATGGCACTCCTCCTATATGGTCCTCATGTCCATGTGTTATTACCATTCCTTTTAATTTTTCTTCATTTTTTATTACATATGTTATATCTGGTATTACTAAATCTACTCCAAGCATATCGTCTTCTGGGAAAGATAATCCACAATCAACTACTATCATTTCATTATCATATTGGAATACTGTTATATTTTTTCCAACCTCATGTAATCCTCCAAGTGGTATTATTTTCAATCTTGGCTTTTTAAATCCTACTTTTTCTGTTACTTTTTTTAATGCTTTTTCTCTTGATATTTCTTTTAACGCTGTTTCTTTTCTAACAACAAGAGCCTTTGTTTCTTCTTTTTTTGTTGTTTTTCTTTCTATCTTTTTTACTGTTTTTCTCTCTTTTCTTCCCTCATTTTTTGATTCTTCTTTTTCTTTATTTTCCTTTTTATTATAATTTCTTCTTACAGGTTTTCTTCTTGCGCTTTTTATTTTATTTTCTTCAAGTCTTTCCCTTTTTTCCTCTATCATATTATCTTCCTTTCTTATTTTTTAAAATCTTAAACATAGAAATATAGGACCTTGAAAATTTCACTTTTTTAAGGTCTTTTATTTATTTAATTATCTCTTTTTCATTTTGGTTTAAAATCTCATTTTTTATGTGGTAAATTATAACATTTTTTTAAATTAAAGTCAATGATTTTATGTTTACTTTATTTATACTTTAAAATTAATTATTGCAATACCAAAAAGACCAACAAACCATTTAAAGTCTATTGGCCCTTTTATTGTTATTTTGTTTTAACCCAAATAGTAGCTACTTCATATGAAGTTTGCCACTTGAAAAACTTTTCATTAATCTTTTTTCTGTATCTCTTGCTTTGAAATCTACCATACAACACAATTTGGTCACCGCTCTTTAACTTTGCGGCTTTATCTAATAAGCCTCCCAAAACAATGCATGGGACAAATGCTGTTTCTTTCCAATTTTTTTTGCAATTAACAGCAACAAGCAGATCCACTTTTTGGTCTGAAAAAGTCCCCGCATCTTTGCAAAGACTTCCCTCCAAATATACAAGGTTTTCATTGCTTTCTTCTTCCATATCTTCCTTTCTGTCATAAAGAACATATTCAGATACATAAACACTTACATTCATATATCTTTTATTATTCTCCAAAGTCTTCCGATATGTTCCAATTCTTCCGATTACCTCTATCCATTTTCCTTTGGTAATCTTATCTTTTATAATTGTTCTAGGAATCATAATGGGGATAAAATCTTTTTCTCCATTATCTCTCAGGCACCCTATTTTTGTCCGATAGTATTCCACGCGAGTCCCTTGCTTTCCGCAGCTCCTTTCAATGTCTTCCTCAATTTGTCCGCATATAAAAGCCTTGTTGTTACGTCTGAATACTTTTTTCCCTTGCTCTTTGGCTTTCTTCTCCTTTCGAATTATTGCATTGTTATTCTTTTCCAGTCTCTTTTTAGCCATATGATGCTTTCCTCCGTAAAATTTGGGTTATTCATGTAATCAAATTGGAAAAATTCCCCCAATCTTTAATATACATAAATACTAAACATTATTATAATGTTTTTTCTTAACCTTGTAAAGACTTATATCATCTTTTTTCCAAATATTTTTTTAAAAATAATCCTGTATAACTTCTCTCATTTTTGCAAATCTGTTCTGGAGTACCAACCGCTACAATTTCTCCTCCAGCATCTCCTCCTTCTGGGCCTAAATCTATAATGTGGTCACATGTTTTAATTAAATCTAAATTATGCTCAATAACGATTGCAGTATTCCCTGTATCGACTAATCTTTGCAATATCTCTACTAATCTATGAACATCGGCGATATGAAGACCTGTTGTAGGTTCATCTAGTATATATAAAGTCTTGCCTGTTGCCCTTTTAGAAAGTTCTGTTGCAAGTTTTACACGTTGCGCTTCTCCTCCTGATAAAGTAGTAGAACTTTGTCCTAATTTAATATAACCTAATCCAACATCATACAAAGTTTGCATTTTATTTTTTATTTTAGGAACTTTATCAAAAAATTCTAAAGCTTCTTCAACAGTCATATCTAACACATCTGAAATTGTCTTTCCTTTAAATTTTATTTCCAAAGTTTCATGATTGTATCTTTTTCCTTTGCATACTTCACAAGGTACATAAACATCAGGTAAAAAGTGCATTTCTATCTTATGAACTCCATCTCCTTGACAGCTTTCACATCTTCCTCCAGGAACATTGAAACTAAATCTTCCCTTTCCATATCCACGTAACTTAGCCTCATTTGTTTCAGCAAATATATCTCTAATTTCATCAAATACTCCTGTATATGTTGCCGGATTGCTTCTTGGAGTTCTTCCAATTGGTGATTGGTCTATATTTATTATCTTGTCAATATTTTCAATTCCTTTAACACTTTTGCATTTTCCAGGCTTTTCATTTGAGCCATTTAATTTTTGCGCAATAGTTTTATATAAAATTTCATTAACAAGTGTTGATTTTCCAGAACCAGACACCCCAGTTACGCAAGTAAATACTCCTAATGGGAACTTTACATCTATATTTTTTAAATTGTGTTCTGTTGCACCTTTAACCTCTATACATTTAGATTTTCCAGGTTTCCTTCTTGTTTTTGGAACCTCTATTTTTTTTCTACCACTTAAATATTGTCCTGTTATAGAATTTTCAACTTTTTTTATTTCTTCAGCTGTTCCTTGAGCCATAACATTTCCTCCGTGAACACCTGCACCTGGTCCAATATCAATTATTTCATCTGCTGCATACATTGTATCTTCATCATGTTCTACAACTATTAGTGTATTTCCCAAATCTCTTAATTTTTTCAAAGTTGCAAGAAGTTTGTCATTGTCTCTTTGATGTAATCCTATGCTTGGCTCATCCAAAATATAAAGAACTCCTGTAAGTCCAGAACCTATTTGTGTTGCAAGTCTTATCCTTTGAGATTCCCCTCCTGATAACGTTCCGCTGCTTCTAGAAAGTGTTAAATATTCAAGTCCTACATCAATCAAAAATTGTAATCTTTTATCAATTTCTTTTAGTATTAACTCAGAAATCATTTTATCTTTTGGAGATAATTCTAAACTTCGTAAATATTCTTGTATTTTATTTATTGGCATATTTGTTAGTTCATTTATATTTTTATCCCCAATTTTTATAGATAATATTTCTTTCTTTAATCTTGACCCCTTACATGTTGGACAATCTAAATTGCTCATATACATCTCATAAAAATCTCTCATTCCCTGTGACTTTGTTTCACTATGTCGTCTTTCTAATGTAGGGATTACGCCCTCAAATGGAGCTGAAAATTTTCTTGTCCCATATGATGATTGAAATTCAAAATCAATTGGTTCATTTGTTCCATAAAGTATCTTTTCTAAAAATTCTCTTGGCAATTTTTTTATTGGCTTTTTAATATCCACGCCATAATGTTTTCCAATTGCTTCAAAATACATCTTCGCCATTGTTTCGCCTTTTTTCATTGTACTTGCTCCAAAAGCTTTTACTCCATCATATAAAGTTTTATCCTTATCTGGAATTATCAAATCTTCATCTATTTTCATTAAATAACCAATTCCCAAACAGTCCGGGCAAGCTCCAAAAGGATTATTAAATGAAAACATTCTTGGAGTTAGTTCAGGAAAACTAAACCCACAATCTGGACATGCATAATTGCAACTAAATAATATCTCAGTTGTACCATCTTCTTTTTGTATTCCTCCAAATGAACTTAGATCTAAATCATCTTTGGGCATAACACTTATTACTACCATATTGTCTGCATTTTTTAGAGCTGTCTCAACCGATTCTGTTAATCTAGGTCGTACATCTTCTCTTATTGCTATTCTATCTACTACAAGTTCTATTTCGTGTTTTTTATTTTTATCTATGTTTATCTCATCAGACAAATCATAAACTTCTCCATCTACTCTTACCCTTACAAATCCTTCTTTTCTAAAGTTATCTAATTCTTTCTTATATTCACCTTTTCTTCCCCTTACTATTGGTGCTAATATTTGTATTCTTGTACTTTCTGGAAGTGTTAAAATTTTGTCTATTATTTGGTCTATTGACTGTTTTTCAATTTTTTTGCCACAATTTGGACAATATGGCACACCTATTCTTGCATATAATAAACGAATATAGTCATATATTTCTGTAACTGTTCCAACTGTTGAACGAGGATTTTTCGACGTTGTTTTTTGGTCTATTGATATTGCTGGTGATAATCCATCTATTCTTTCTACATCTGGCTTTTCCATTATTCCTAAAAATTGCCTTGCATATGAAGATAAACTTTCTACATATCTTCTTTGTCCCTCAGCATATAATGTATCAAATGCTAAACTTGATTTTCCAGAACCAGAAAGTCCTGTTACTACAACTAATTTATTTCTTGGAATTTCTAAGCTTATATTCTTTAAATTATGCACCTTTGCACCTTTTATAACTATCTTATCATTCATAATTTTTGCCCCTTATCTTGTAAAAAAGACTAGAAAAGTCTAGTCTTTTTTCTTTTTATCTTCACTCATAATTTCTTTAACTGCACCTAAACTACTTAGTGCTGATGTTGCCTCAAATGGAATAAATATTTTATTTGCTTCACCATTAGCAACTTCTTTTAATGCTTCCAAAGATTTTAATTGAACCAATTTATCATCAGGATGTGCATCTTTCATAGCTGCATAAATCATAGCAATTTCTTTTGCCTTAGCTTCTGCAACTTCTTTTATAGCTTTAGCTTCACCTGCTGCTCTTCTTATTTTAGCTTCACTTTCAGCTTCTGCCTCTAGAATTGCTGCTTCTTTTTTACCTTCTGCAACAGTAATATCAGATTGTTTTTGAGCCTCAGCTTCAAGAATTAAAGCTCTCTTGTTACGTTCTGCATTCATCTGTTTTTCCATTGCATCCCTGATATCTGCTGGTGGATTAATATCTTTAATTTCAACCCTATTAATCTTACAACCCCATTTATCTGTTGCTTCATCTAGTATAGAACGAAGTTGGAAGTTAATGTTATCACGTGAACCAAATGTTTCATCCAAATCCATTTTACCAACAATATCACGAATTGTTGTAATTGCTAGGTATTCAATACCTTTTTTTAGGTTTGCTATCTCATAAACAGATTTTTCTGGGTCTGTTATTTGATAGAACACGACTGTATCTATATTGATTGTAACATTATCTTTAGTGATTACTCCTTGTGGTGGTATGTCCATTGTTAGTTCCTTTAAAAGAACAACAGAGCTTACTCTGTCAAGAAATGGTACTAAAAATACCGGACCTGCTTCTCTTGTTTTGTAGTATTTACCAAGTCTTTCGATAATATACACTTCTGATTGGTTTACTACTTTTATTGACCTGAATGCAATTATTGCGATTATTATTACTAAAGTTATTAAAAAATAAATCATAGTAATACCTCCTTATAAAAATTTATATATTTTAAAACTAATATCTATTTTATTACCTCTTTTGTTACTTCTTCTACCTTTAGTTTTACACCATTTATACTTACAGCCTTTATTGTAGCACCTTTTTCTATGTTTTTATCAGATATAGCTGACCAAAGCTCACCATTTACTTTTACTTTTCCTTGTCCGGTTTAATGCATCTATTTCTTCAATGACAATTCCTTCTTTGCCAATTATTCCATATACATTCGTAGGTTTTGTATTGGGAGTTTTTACAAATTTTTTAATTAGTGGTTTAGTTAATACTAATAATAATGTTGATGTTATTACAAATATTACTGATTGGATTAATATATTATCTGTAAATAAACTTGTTATTAATGCTGCTATAGCACCTATACTGAACCAAAATACAAAAAATCCCATTGTAAAAGATTCTATTATTATACATATACCTGAAAGTATTAACCAATATTTCCACATAATATAATCCCCTTTCGCTACTTAAAAGTTTATAACAACATTTTCATTATAGCATATTATGTCAAAAAAAGCAATGATATTTTAAGCTTTACATAAAAAACGACCTAGAGCATCTATTAAATGCTCTAAGCTATTTTTTTAGTATCTTCTATAACAACCTCTTATCCAGCCAGTTCTTCCACAGTTTGACTGATTTGGTATTACATTTCCGCTAACAGCTACACCACTGTTTGTGCTAACTAAATCATTATTGTTTCCACATCCGCATCCATTACTTTCGCTATTACTTTCTGTGCCTAAACAGTCGCTATTTATTGTTAACAAATTTTGGCTATTCCCATTATTACATCTACAGCTTATTCTTAATAAATCATTATTTTCATTTTCGCAATTGTTATTGTCACCTATTCTTACATTATTTTGATTACAACACAAAGTACGTCTACTGCGTCCATTATTTTCATTGCTACCTAATCTTTCATTAATAATTCTTATTAATCTAACAATCCAGGCTGTTAAAAAAGCAATTATTGTATAAACAATTACAGCAATTAGGGCACCTGCAAGATTTGTAATCACTCCAGTTGCATATAAAGCAAATGCCGCTATCAAATATAATGCAAAAAATGTAATAGTTACAAGTATAGGACAATGTAATATTTTTTCTATAACTATTGCAAGAAGAATTGTTGCTAGTGGCAAAGCAAAAAATAAAAGTAAATTCATAATATATATCCCCTTTTATAGTTTTTATATATATTATGAATTTCTTTTTATAAAAGTTACTTTTTAATTATATTCCACCTTTACAAGGAACAAACCATTCGGTGGCAATGTTTTTCCTGCGTTTTCTCTTTTTTCTTCATCTATAATTCTTTTAATATCTTGTAGCTTGATTTTTCCCATTCCGTACTTCTGCCAAGGTTCCTGATATAATTCTTACCATATTGTATAAAAAACCATTTCCGTGTAAGTTCTATACAAATTCTTCCATCATTTCTTTCATACACTTTTGCTTCATATATTGTTCTAACACTACTCTTACTACTTGTTCCGCTTGCTTTAAATGCTTTAAAATCATGTTCTCCCTCAAAAAACTTTGCTGCTTCTTGCATTTTTTTTATATCTAACTTTTGTGGAATATGGCACTCAAAGTTTCTATATATTGCTGATGAAAATTCATTGTTGTTTATTACATATCTATATGTTTTTCTTTTACAACTTAGTCTACTATGAAATCTCTCATCGACTTCTTCTGCCTTTAATATTCTAATTGTTTTTTTTAATTTCGTATTTAAAGCTATTGGAAATTTTTCTATAGGAATTTTAGAATTAGTTTTAAAATTTGCTACCTGACCTATTGCATGTACACCAGCATCTGTCCTTCCCGAAGCATTTAGTTCTACATCTTCACCTGTTATTTCTTTAATCGCATTTTCTATCGTTCCCTGTATATTTAATTTATCTGGTTGACGCTGCCACCCGATTAAAGTCCTTTCCATCATATTCTATTGTTAGTTTTATATTTCTCATTATACACTTTCTCGCATTTTCTTTATTTTTTCTTTTATTTTCTCAAAATTTCCGTTTATTTGCATTCTCTACTTCTGGAAATCTTTTAGTAACAATATTGCTAATTAAAATTTTCTTTAACACATCTTCTTTAATATCTGCAATTAATGTTCCATCTTTTGCAACCGATATTTTTCCAGTTTCTTCAGAAACTACAACAGCAATAGCATCTGATTCTTTAGAAATTCCAATTGCTGCTCTATGTCTTGTTCCAATTTCTTTTGCAATATCAGAATCGCTTGCAAGTGGTAACATACAAGCTGCTGCTGCAATTCTATTTTCACTAATTATAA
The DNA here is from genome assembly GCA_934148985.1 of uncultured Clostridia bacterium. Lineage (GTDB taxonomy): Bacteria > Bacillota > Clostridia > TANB77 > CAG-508 > CAG-269. The sequence continues at coordinate 15,308 of CAKPDO010000018.1, read as the reverse complement.
CAGCCCCATCGTGTAAAGGTGTATTAGGTACAAATATATTTACCAATAATTGTGGTGATACTTCACCTTTTATTTCAACACCTGTTGATATAATGTCTTTTATTTTTATATCTCTTTCAATAACAATTAATGCACCAGTTTTAGTTTTAGCAAGTTCTGTTGCTGCTATTGCAATTTTATAAATATCTTCTTTTGTTTTTGTTGCTATATCTTTATCCATTCCAAATAGCTTTGTAAATTTATTTGTTCCAAGTTGTTCTAAAGCTCTTCTTATTTCAGGCTGGAATATTATGATTAAAAGTATAACTCCCCAGTTCATAACTGCTGATAATATGTAATTTAATATATTTAAATTTAATATTTTGCTAAGCCACGTTGCAATAATCAGTAATGCAATTCCTTTTATAAGCTGCCATGCTCTAGAATCTTTCACGATTTTTAGTAAATTATATGCTAAAAATATTACTATTGCCATATCAACTAAAAAAGTTATTAACTTGAGAGGGTCTTGTTCGTATATTTGAATATAAGTTAATATGTTTTCTCTTATATTTTCTATCATTATTTTTCTCCTTATTTTTATTTTATGCTATGTATAAGTACATATAATAAATAAATGTTGCACAAACAGATAATATCATCATTAATGCAAGGATTCCAGCCATTATTTTAACTGCAAGTTGTCCTTTATTTATTTTAAATTTATTCGTTTTTTCTTTCTTTTCTTTCATTTTGCTTCCTCCTAAATTTATATTCTACATAAATTATTATAACACTTTTTTTACTTTTTGCAATAGAATTTTTTTCATAATTTTTTTAAAATTAGCCGCTTTCTTTACTCAAGAAAGCGGCATAAAAATTAATTAATTTTAAATATTTCTTCTAATTTTTCCAAAGCTTCTTTTCCTTTTTCTTCATCATTACAATGAATTTCACACAATAAATCATCTTCCTTAACAAAATCATGTACTTTCTTATTTAAAATTATTCCAGCTGACATATCTATTTCATCATCTTTTTTTATTCTTCCTGCTCCTAAAAAACATGCTATTCTTCCTATTTCTTCTGCATTTATTTCACTAATTACTCCATCTTTATTGCTTTTTACCTCAATAACATATTTTGACTTTGGAAATTTATCAGTATTTTCTAAATACGAAATATCTCCACCTTGATTTTTTACCATTTCTTTAAATTTCCTTAGAGCTAATCCATTTTTTATATTCTTTATCATTTTTTCTTTATTTTCATCTAAGTCATCCCCTAAACCAGCTAATTTTATCATTTGACTTCCTGCTTCTAATACAACTTCCATTAAGTCCTCAGGCATTTCTTTTCCACTTAAAAAATTAATTGTTTCTATTACCTCCAAATTATTTCCTACAGCATATCCTATTGGTTCATCCATAGAAGTAAAAACGCTTTTTACTTCTAAATTAGCATACTCTCCAAGTTTTTCCATTTTTTGTGCTAAAAATTTGGCATCTTCTAAAGTTTTCATAAATGCACCTTTTCCATAAGTTACCTCTAATACAATCTTGTTTGCTCCAGATGCAATTTTTTTACTCATTATACTAGATGCAATCAATGGAATATTTTCTACACAACTTATAGAATCCCTTAATGCATATATTTTTTTATCTGCTGGGGCTAAATTCATAGTTTGCCCAATCATACTAATCCCTATTTTATGAACATTCTGCTTAAATTTTTCAATATCAACATTTGTATTAAAACCTGGGATAGATTCCAATTTATCTACTGTACCACCTGTGAATCCTAAGCCTCTACCAGACATTTTGGCAACTGGTATTCCGAAGTGAAGCAACTATTGGTAATAAAGCGATTGAAACCTTATCCCCTACTCCTCCTGTACTATGCTTATCAACTACATTTTCTCCAAATTCTGACAAATCCAAAATTTCTCCTGAAGAAGCCATACTAAATGTTAAATCATATAATTCCAAATCTGTCATTCCATTTATAAATATTGCCATAATTAATGCCGCTGCTTGATAATCTGTAACCTCTCCGTTTGTGTATCCATTAACAAAATATTCTATTTCATCTTTACTTAATTCTTTTTTATCACGTTTTTTTGCTATAATATCTAAAATATTCATCTTCTCTTTACCTCACTATTTTTTAAATAAAATGTTTTATAAAACTTTTTCTATGAAGTGGACATGGACCATATTCTTTAAGTGCTGCTATATGTTTTGCTGTTCCATATCCCTTATGTGCCTCAAAACCATATTGAGGATATATTCTGTCCCATTCTCTCATTATTCTATCCCTTGTAACTTTTGCTATTATTGATGCTGCTGAAATTGAATAGCATTTTGCATCTCCCTTTATTATAGACTTATATGGAATTCCTAATGTATCTATTCCAGTTAAAGCATCTACCATTATTAAATTAGGTTTTATTGGCATTTGTTCTATTGCTGTTGTTAGGCCTTTTTTTGTTGCCTGTAAAATGTTGATTTTGTCAATTTCATCTTGATAAATTATTCCAATTCCATAACTTACAGCTTCTTCTAATATTAAATCATATAATTTTTCTCTTTTTTTCTCTGAAACTTTTTTTGAATCGTTTACTCCCTCTATCATTGAATCTTTTGGCATTATAACAGCTGCTACAACAACTGGTCCAGCTAAAGGTCCACGCCCAGCTTCGTCTATTCCTGCAATATATTCTACGCCTTTATCATAAAAAACTTTTTCAATTTCTTTTAGTCCTTTTAATCGTTCTTCTTCTTTTTCTTTCATTTTTACCAACATTCCTTCCTTACAAGGCACAAAATTTGATTAAAAATATTTTACAATTATTTTTCAAACTTATTCCAAGTGTCCTCTTTAATTATTACTTATTCTTGTTCTAATTCTTGTAAACTCGATAATGTATAATAAATACTCCCCTTGTATCTAATACCTGGCACATACATAATTTCAATATTTTTATAACTATCTTTATTATATATAACAACATAATCTCCATCACTTGCATCATTTGAAATATCTTCTAGTCCCATTTGCTTTAAAGCTTCTTTTGTCATCTTATAACATTCACATCCATTTCCGGAATTAATATTTTCATTTACTTTAGAAACTATATCGGCATCATCACTCATTTTTTCCATTTTATACTTTTCTAAATAAAGTTCAGCCTTTTTGGTTTCTTTATCACTTACATCCCAAATTTCAGCACTTATTTCTTCAGCATATACCTTTGATTTTGCTTTAATTGTAATCATATTAGTTTTATAATTTTCAAGTTTTGTTTTCTCTATTAATCCTGTTCCTTGTGTTATAGAAACCCCTGCAAGTATTGATATTACAATTATCATTACAATAAGTGCCGTTAAAGTTATTCCTTTATTTTGCTTCAAATTTAACATATTTTATTCTCCTTTTGACAAAAATAAGAGCTTAATATGCCACCATTAAGCTCTTTTAAACTAATTATGTAGCTATATAATAACCTACACCTCTTTTAGTTATTAATATTTTTGGATTAGATGTATCTTTTTCTATTTTTTCTCTTATACGTCTTACAGTTACATCAACAGTTCTAATATCTCCATAATATTCGTATCCCCATACTTTTTCAAGTAATGTTTCCCTTGTTATAACCTGACCCGGTTCTGCTGCTAAAAATTTTAAAACTTCAAATTCTCTTAATGTTAGGTCTACAATTCTATCATTTACCATTACTTCAAATCTATCTAAATCAAGTGTTAAAACACCTATTTTTAAAATATTAGTTCTATTTAAATCAATTATTCTGTCATTTGCTTTTTCATTCATTTTTTGTGATACATCTTCATTTTTTTCATCTATTTCTTCTTTTGGTAAAGATGTCATTACATCAGCTTTTCTTAAATTCGCTTTAACTCTTGCAAGCAATTCCCTTATACTAAATGGTTTTGTTATATAGTCATCCGCGCCCAATTCTAATCCTAAAATTTTGTCAAGTTCATCATCTTTTGCAGTTACCATAAGGATTGGTACATTCATCATATTTTTTATTCTTTTACATACAGATAAACCATCAAGTTTTGGAAGCATAACATCAAGCAAAATTAAATTAGGTTTTTTTTCTTGTGCCAAATTAATTGCCTCAATTCCATCTTTTGCCTCTATAACATTATAGCCTTCCTTTATTAAATTACATGATAATAGATTTAAAATCATTTTCTCATCATCTACTATTAATATCGTTTTTTTATAATCTACTTCTTGTTCTTCCACAAACGAGCCCCCTTGTCCCTGCATTTCTTTTCTAATATATCACATTTAACTACTTTATACAAGTTTTATTTCAAAAATTCTTTAACTTCTTGCAATATTCCCTTTTCTCCTTGTTTCTCTAATTTCAAAGTTATCATTGGTTTTAATCCTGATGCAAATTTAATTCTAGTTCCATATTTTTGTATTAACTCTGGTAATAGATTTGTGTCAAATTTATTATTATCAAATGTAAATACAACCGAATTTGTCTTGCTTTGAATTTTGGTTAGATATTTTTTCTTTGCTAATTGTTTTATTCTTGATATTTCTAGTAAGTTTTCAATTTCATCTGGAAGATTTCCAAATCTATCTACAATCTCATCTATTACATTACTTATGTCTTCTTCATTTTTACATAAAGCTATATCTTGATATATTTCTATTTTTTGATTTTGGTCTGAAATAAAGCTATCAGGTATATAACTTGTTACATTTAAATCAATTTGACATTCTATATCTTCTTCTGGTTTTAGTCCCTGTTCTTCTTTTAATACTTCGTCTAAAATCCTACAATATGTATCATATCCAACTTCTTCTAAATGTCCATGCTGAACTTCTCCAATCAAGCTTCCTGCACCTCTAATTTCTAAATCTCTCATTGCAATTTTAAAACCAGAACCAAATTCTGTAAATTCTTTTATTGCTTTTAAACGCTTATCTGCAACTTCTGATAACATTTTATCTTTTCTATATGTAATATACGCATATCCTTGCCTATCTGACCTTCCAACTCTACCTCTTAACTGATACAATTGCGCAAGCCCAATCCTATCGGCATTTTCAATTATTATTGTATTAGCATTTGGAATATCAATTCCAGATTCTAGAATAGTTGTACAAGTCAAAACATTTATATTTCCATCAACAAAGTCTTGCATTATATCCTCAATTTCTTCACCAGTCATTCTTCCATGTGCAAAACCAACTTTTGCCTCTGGAACAAGTCTTGATATTTTATCAGCCTTTAATGCTATTTCTCCAACATTATTAAATAAATAAAATACTTGGCCATTTCTTTCCAACTCTTTTGTTATAGCCTCTTTTATAACTTCCTCATCATACTCCAAAACATAAGTCTGAACTGGTTTTCTATTCTGTGGTGGTTCATATATTACAGACATATCTCTTACACCAACAATAGACATATGTAAAGTTCTAGGTATCGGCGTTGCTGTCATTGTAAGTACATCCACACTTGTTTTATATTCTTTAATCTTCTCTTTTGCCTTTACTCCAAAACGTTGCTCCTCATCTATTATCAACAATCCTAAATCTTTAAAATCAATATCTTTACCCAAAATTCTATGAGTTCCTATCAAAATATCAATTTCACCTAATTTCAATTCTTTTATTATTCTATTTTTATCTTTTGTAGTTCTAAACCTATTTAATACATCAACAGTAATTGGAAAATCTTTCATTCTTTCCTTAAATGTTTCATATTGTTGCTTAGCAAGAACAGTTGTAGGTGCTAAATACACAACTTGCTTGTGGTCCATAACTGCTTTAAATGCTGCCCTTATTGCTACCTCAGTTTTACCATACCCAACATCCCCGCAAAGTAACCTATCCATTGGTTTCTCATTTTCCATGTCTTTTTTTACTTCCTCTATACATCTAAGTTGGTCATCTGTTTCAACATATTGGAAAGCTTCTTCAAATTGTTTCTGCCACTCAGTATCCTTAGAAAATGCAAAACCTTTTGATTTTTCACGTCTAGCATACAGTTCTATAAGTTCTTTCGCAACAGTTCTTAAATTATTCTTTACCTTTGCTGTTGTTTTTTCCCAATCTTTAGAACCCAATTTATTTAGTTTTAAATTAATTTCTTCACCACCAACATATTTTCTTATTTCATCCAAAGAATTTGTTGGTATATACAAAATATCATCATCTGAATATTTTAACTTAATATAATCTCTTGTAGTCCCATCAGCTTTTATTGTATTCACACCAATATAAATACCAATACCATACTTCCTGTGAACAACATAATCTCCCACTTTAAGGTCTGCAAATACTACTTTTTCACCTTGTTTAAAGTTCTCAGTTTTACGTTTTTTTGTACGCCTTGTAGCATCAACTAATTCACTTGCAACAATAACAGTTTGATTTAAATCAAAACTATAAAATCCCTTAGTTATATTTCCCAAGGTTATTATTACTGTATATGTATCTTTTGTTATTATTGTTTGATTTAATTTTTCTTGAAAAATTGATAATATTTCATATTCTTCTAATAATTTTGAAATTTTATCTGCTTTCTCTTTTGTATCTACAACAATGTAAACTTTTTTCTTTTCTTTAATGAAATTTTTTATATCATTTATAAATAAATCAATTCCACTTTTATAATAATTTAGTTCTTTATATTTAAAATCATATTTTTCTGTTCCGCTCTTTACCTGATTATCTAGTTTTTCTAAAAATACATTTTGATATTTTTTGATGCCCGCTTTTATGTCTTCTGTTGTTATATAATTTTTAATTCCATCAGGTATAATTCTTTCCTTTTCAATTAAAGCCTTAATAGTATTTTCATTATCTAATTCTACATTTTCACTTCTTTGTAAAATTTTATTAAATTCATCAATAAATATTAAATACTTGCTATCCAAATAATCTAGAACTGTTTCTTGTTCCTCATAAAATGAATTAAAATATCTATCTATTTTGCTTATATATTCACCATTAATTATACCTTCAATGTCACTTTCAACTTTTTCAAAAATGTTTTCTGAATACACATTTTTTCGAATATTCTTTGCAACCTCTTCTACACTCGTTTCTAATATATATTCATGTGCTGGAAAAATTTCTACTTTTTCTATATTATCAATTGACCTTTGACTTATTATATTAAAATGTCTAATTGAGTCGATTTCATCTCCCCATAATTCTATTCTTATTCCCGTGTTATCAGTTGTTGATATATCAACTATCCCCCCTCTAACACTAAATTCACCTCTACCGTCAATCAAATCAAATCTTTCATATCCTAGATTAATTAATTTTTGTTTGACATCTTCTAATATAAATCTATCTCCAACTTTAAAATTTAAAACATTTTTATAAAGTGCATTTTTCGATATCATTTTTTGCTTTATTGTTTCGATTGAAGTTACAATTATATTTTTTTGTTTTTTATATATTTTATTTAATACTTCTATTCTTTCATATGGTAAATTTTTACTTTCTGCAACATAATCATATGTTACAATTTCTTTTTTAGGTAAATAAATCACATCATCTGTAAAGAACTTCAAATCATTCACTAGATTTTGAGCTTGTATTTCATTATATGTTATTAACATTATTGGTCTTTTTGTTTTTTCCATAACAGAGCTTACAATTCCAGCTTCTGCTACGCCAGTTAAGCCCGATAGTGATATCGGGCTTTTTTTATTTTCTATATTATTTATAAAATCATTATATTTTGCACTTTTGTCAAGTTCCTTTATTATTAAATTCATTACTCTCTACTTCTTCCTTTTTCCTCTTCTTTCATTTTTTGTCTCATTTGTTCAATAACTTTTTCCTTTTCTTGGGCTTTTTGAGAGCCTGATTTTACTTTTATATTTTTTAATGAATCTTCTTTTTCTTCGAATATTTTCTTTTCCATCATATCTACTCTTTTTAAAGATTCTAATAATTCTCTTTTTATTCTCTTTAAATGCTCATCATCTTCGTTTTCGTCATCTTCTTCATTTTTTTTACGTTTTTTTGGCTTATATTCTATTATATCTCCCTCTTTATATGATTGTATTGCCTCTTCTTGTGATAGTTCTTGTGGCTCTTCTTCAATAAATTCTTGTAGGGTTCCTTTTATATCTATTGTTTTTTTCTTTTTTTCTTCATTATTATTTTCTTGCATAGGACTTTCTCCTCATTTTTTATTTGTATATACTTTATCATAGATTTTTTAAAATTGCAATATTTTTTGGAAAATTTTGTAATTTTCTGTTAGTAAACAGTTGCTTATGGAAAGCCCTAATACTCTTCTAGCAAATCTAAGATTACCTTCCATCATAAAAGTCAAAATTTCCACGTGATAATTCATTATATCGTATAAATTTCGTTCTTTTTTTATCAAGTTCGTCTTCATAAAAAATTCTCATTTTCTTATCTTCTGTATCAACTAAATACATTTTATCACCTAATAATAAAACCAAACAACGTATATATCTATTCGATTCCGTATTTTCTCCATCAATTTTTTTCCAAATTTTCCTTCTTTTTGCTTTTCCAATTCTGATATCTACAATCTCTTTCATATATTCAAATATTCCCTGAGAATCAAGATTATATTTTTCTACCAATACTTCCATTACTTTTTTCAAAAAGACTATATTATCATCATTCAATTCAGGTTCATCTTTCTCTTCAGTTTTTAATCTATGATTACATACTTCTTCTCCTATTTTTTCTATAGAATATTTACTTTTATTAGAATTAAATTTTTCAAGCACAGACTTGAACCTATCACCTTCATCTTTCAAAATTTTAATTCCTTCAGCTGTTAATACGGTTTTTATTCTCGTAAGATCTTTTATCAAAAAAAAATCATCAACATCTAAAGTCAAACTATACTCATCACATGTCACTCCAACAAAATAATGTGTTAAATTTTTATTCCAAAAAATACATACACTATAGTCTTTATTGTTATTCAATAATTGTTTTAGTGACTTTGCCAGATATCTAGATAATTCAAAACATGTTCTTCTATTATGTCTCTCTCTATTCTTTTTCCATTCCTCATCAACATTTCTTCCATACCAGTCTGGTAAATCAAAAGATTCTTCATCTAGTTTTTTTATATATGATATTAAATTATCATCATATACATAGTCTTGACATATTTTTTCATATATTTTCAAAATTTTCTCCTCTATGCCTATTTCATTATTTTTTGATAATTCACTTACAAATCTACTTAACTCTTCTGGTAACTCCCAAATTCCTGTATCATAAACAATATTTTCATTAAATTTCTCATAAATTTCTTCCTTTGGGTCTAATACAATGATATGTTTATTTCTAAAAAAAGTATCTACCAATTCTTCTAATTCTTTTATTTTATTCATGTTAATACTCATATATTGGAATTATCCTCCATAATAAAGATATTCATTTTCATTAGAATTAAATATAAAAAGTTTTCTATTCAATTCATTTTTATTTATTATTTCTAAAGTTTGCTCTATGCTATCAATTAAATACGTTTCTTCATTAAATTCAAATATTATACACCTTTCATATCTTTTTTCTAATCCTCTTTTATCTTCTTTCCATATCTTTTCAATTTCCAATCCTGTATTTTCAATAGTTGCTCTCATATATTCAAAAAATCCCTGTGAATCTATATTATATTTTTTCAATGTGTGTAAAACATTATCAAAATATTTTATAATATCATTATCCCTCAGACTTTTCTTTGCTTCCTCTACTTCAGGCAATTCTTCTTTTCTATTTTCATTAAAATTGTCAACTGCTCTTTTCAAAGTTCCTGTTTTATCACTAATAATTTTTATTCCTTTTATCATTAATCCTAGTTTAACTCTAGTAAGATCTTTTATACTATTAAAATCATCTAAATCTAAAATTGCAGAATATTCTTCTCCACTCAATCCAACAATATAATGTAAATTATTTCTATCACCTAACATAAAAGCTTCCATCTTTTCATTTCCATTTAGGATTTCATTTATAGCTTTTGCGAAAATTCTTGCAAATTCATAACATACTCTTCTATTATGTTTTTTTCTATTATTTATCCAATCTTGTCCTACAATTCTTCCATACCAGTCTACAGCAATATACTTAATATTATCTTTATCACTGTCGTCCCTTTTAAAGAAATATAATACATTTGCATCATATATATAATTTAAGCATATGTATTCGTAAACTTTCAATATTTTTTCTTCTAAAGTAAACGTTTTATCATTTAATAATTTATTTACCAATTTCTGTATACCATCTTCAAGTTCCCATTTCACTTTATCATATTCAATCCATGTTTCTCGTATTATTCTGTTAGGCTGTACTATTATTTTGTAATAATCTTTTTTTTCTTTATTAATTTCACTATAAAAATTTTTTATATATTCATTATTCATCATTTTCCCTCTTAATATTATATATTTTCATTTTCTTCGGTAAGTATTATATTTTATAACTAAATCTTTATCATTCTCTTTTATTTTTCTTTTATCTATCAAAACATAAAAATTCTCTGGTGATATTAATTTTATATACACATTGTCCATAGCGTCTCTTTTCACCCCTATTTTACTCAAAATATCATATGCCTTCTTTTTTTCTATTTTAAAGAAAAACGCTTCATCTTTCAATTTTTCACGTATTTTAGCATTTACTGAGTAATTCAACTTTTTATCCATCAAAACTTTTATTGTAGCTTCATTCATTATCTTCATTACTTCTAATTCATTCATTTTGCACACTCCAATAAATTTTACACTAATAAAAAAAACCATATAAAAGCCATATTAAATATGACTTTATATAGTTTTCATAAAATTATTGTAATTCAACAGTAGCTCCAACTTCTGTAAATTTAGCTTTTAAATCTTCAGCTTCTTCTTTGCTAACGTTTTCTTTAACTACTTTAGGAGCTCCATCAACTAAATCTTTAGCTTCTTTTAATCCTAAACCTGTAGCATCTCTAACTACTTTTATAACTTTAATTTTTTGATCTCCAGCTGATGCTAAAACAACATTGAATGATGTTTTTTCTTCAGCTGCTGCGCTTCCAGCTGCTCCAGCTGCTGGTGCAGCTGCTGCTACTGCAGATACTCCAAATTCTTCTTCTATAGCTTTAACTAATTCAGACAATTCAACAACTGTCATATTTTTGATTGCTTCAATCATTTCTTCTTTACTCATTTTAAAATCCTCCTAATTTAACTTTATTTCATTTTTTTATTTTAAGTTGGTTTTTCTAAACCGATACTTGAAGCTCTTTTTTATGATTAAGCTTCTTCTTTTTTAATTCTAACTTGGTCAAGAGCAATTGCAATTTTTGAAATACTTGCAAGTAATCCTCCAGCAAGCATAGATAATAATTCTTCTCTTGATGGTAATTTTGCTAAAGTAATTATTTCTTCAGCTGTCATAACTTTACCTTCTATAACTCCACCTTTAATTTTGTAGAAATCATTTTTCTTTGAGAAGTTATATATAGCTTTTGTTGGCTCTAAATAATCACCATTTGAGATTATAACTGCTGTTGGACCTTCTAAAGCTTCATCTAATCCTTCTAGTCCACATTCAGTTAATGCTCTTTTTGTTATATTGTTTTTTATAACTTTATATTCAGCACCAATATTTCTAATTTCTGTTCTTAAATTTGTAACATCAGCAACATTAATTCCTCTGTAATCTGTTAAAAGTATTAATTTAGCATCTTTCATTTGTTCAGCTAATTTTGATACTTCTTCTTTCTTTAAGTTAATATTTTTTTCACTTGCCATTTGTTTTTCACCTCCTGAAATTTTTAAGTTTTATATTTTAAAATTAAAAACTTTATTATTATTTATACTTCTTTTTATAATTTACTACTTATATTTTACCATAAGAAATATAAAAGCTCATTATTGCCTACACTATGAGACATATAATGAGCTTATTCTCTATATATGCCTCGGTAGGACTTATTTATTATACTTTATAAGTATTTTGCCTACTGTCTTTGGCTATTTATTATTCAATTGAAATTCCAGGTCCCATTGTTGTTGTTACTGAAACGCTTTTAATATATTGTCCTTTTGCTGCTGCTGGTTTTGCTTTAATTATAGCATCCATTATTGTTTGATAGTTTTCTTGTAGCTTTTGAGCTCCAAATGAAACTTTTCCAAATCCTAAGTGAATAATATTAGTTTTGTCTAATCTGTATTCAACTTTACCAGATTTAATATCAGCTATTGCTTTTGTTACATCCATTGTAACTGTTCCAGATTTTGGATTTGGCATTAAACCTTTTGGTCCTAATACTTTACCAAGTCTTCCTACAACACCCATCATATCTGGAGTTGCGACAACAACATCATAATCAAACCAGTTATCATTTTGTATTTTTGGTATTAATTCTTCAGCACCTACGTAATCTGCTCCAGCTTTAGTAGCTTCTTCAGCTTTTGGTCCTTTAGCAAATACCAATACTTTAAGAGTTTTACCTGTACCATTTGGAAGTACAACAGTTCCTCTAACTTGTTGGTCAGCATGTTTAGAATCTACTCCTAATTTTACATGTAATTCAACTGTTTCATCAAATTTTGCCTTTGGCATTTTTTCGATAATTTCTAAAGCTTCATTAATTGGATATTTTTTGTTTGCTTCAATTAATTTGCTGCTTTCTTCATATCTTTTACTCATTTTAAAATCCTCCTTTGGTTTTATCGAGCTTTTAACTCTCCCAATATTTTATATAAATTTTAATTTATATCTATTATTAGTCTACTACAACTACACCCATAGAACGAGCTGTTCCAGCAACCATACTCATTGCTGCTTCTATTGATGCCGCATTTAAATCAGGCATTTTTTGTTCTGCAATTGCTCTTACTTGCTCTTTAGTAATTTTAGCAACTTTGTCTTTATTTGGTTTTCCAGAACCTTTTTGAATACCTAATGTTTTTCTTATTAATACAGCTACAGGTGGTACCTTTGTTATAAAGTCAAAAGATTTATCTTTATATACTGAAATAACAACTGGTATTATTAATCCCGCTTGACTTGCTGTTCTATCATTGAATTCTTTTACGAATTGCATTATATTAACACCACTTGAACCTAAAGCTGGTCCTACTGGTGGAGCTGGTGTTGCTTTTCCTGCTTCTATTTGTAATTTAATTTGTTTAACAACTTCTTTTTCTGCCATTATCATGGCACCTCCTTAATTAATCTAGTTTTTGAACTTGTGAAAATTCTAGTTCTACTGGTGTTTCTCTACCAAACATAGAAACTAAAACAATAACTTTGTTCTTATCTTTTTTAATTTCTTTTACAATTCCTGTATAACCATCTAGTGGTCCTCCAAGAATTTTAACATTATCATCTATATTATAGTCCACATTTATAGGAACATTATCAAATCCCATTTTTCTTATTTCTTCATCTGAAAGCGGAATTGGTTCTGTTCCAGAGCCTACAAACCCTGTAACTCCTCTTGTATTTCTGACTATATACCAAGATTCTTCAGTAACAATCATTTTAACTAAAACATATCCTGGAAAAACTTTTTTTAAATTTGTTTTTTTCTGACCTTCTTTTATTTCGATTTGCTCCTCCATTGGAACTATTATATCAAAAAAGAAATCTTCTAATTCTCTATTTTTTACAGTTTTTTCAAGGTCTGTTTTTACCTTATTTTCATATCCTGAATATGTATGAACTACATACCATCTTGGAACCATATCATAATCTTTTTGAGACATTTGTCTAGCCTCCTTATATTATTCGTTTGATTCAGTATTATTTTCTGTTGTTTCTGTGCTTATATTTTCAAGATTTTCTTCTATGCTATTGTTTTCAGAATTTTCATTGTTATTTTCTGTGTTTTCTGATGTTCCATTTTGATTTTCTGAAACATTGTTTGAATCATCTGTTGACTGGAATGAAGATTGTACTTTTTCTTGTAATCTTGTTATTCCATACTTATTCAACCCATCAAAGCAAAAATCTAGAACAAATACTATAATTGCAATAATTAATACAAATGCAATTACAGCTATTGTATTGTTTACAAGCTCTTTTGGTGTTGGCCAAACAACTTTTTTTAGCTCAGCTTTCATTTCTTTAAAATAGTTATTTCTTTGCTTTGCTTCTTTTTTTTCTTTTTTAGCCATTTTATATCCTCCTTAAAATAGCCTTATTATTTTGTTTCTTTATGTGTTGTACGTTTTTTGCAGAATTTACAGTATTTAACTAATTCTAGTCTATCTGTATTGTTTCTTTTATTTTTTGAAGTCATGTAATTTCTATTTTTGCACTCTGTGCATTCTAGTATAATATTTTCTCTTGGTCCTTTTGCTGCCATTTTATACACCTCCGAATTAATTTACCTTTTTATTTAAACGATGTGAACATATGTATCTAAGTTACACATGCTTGAATATTTTATCACTTTATATGTAATATGTCAACCATTTTTTGACAATTTAAAAAATATTTTAATTTACGATAATCTTTTAATAATAACCTTTGAAAATACTGTAATTATCTTTTTTTCTTTTTTTGAACAGAATATCCGAATTTTCCAACTTTTTTCCCCTGAGTGTAATATCCACCATTAGCATATGAAATTAAATCACACTTTCCAATATCAAATGCTCCTTTTTCATCTATATATTGCTCATCTGCATTTATAGCAAGCACATCTGCAATAAACATATGATGACTTCCAAGTACTTTTACTTCCTTTACCTTACATTCTATAGATACTGGACTTTCCTTTATCATTGGGCATTTCACAAAATTAGCTTTTTCTTTGTGTAAATTCATTTCTTTAAATTTATCATATTTGCTTCCTGTTCTACATCCACACCAATCTGTAGCCTTTACTAAATCTTTATTAGTTAGATTTATTACAAATTCACCTTGTTCTTTTATTAGATTATACGAATATCTCTCTGGACGCACAGAAATATACACCATTGCGGGGTTTGTATTTAGTATCCCTGTCCACGCAACAGTTATAATATTAGATTTTTCTATTGTACCACAAGATACCATTACAGCTGGAATAGGATAAATAAATGTTCCAGGCTTCCACATTACTTTTGACATATTTTTACCTCTTTTATATTTTTTACCTTATTAGTATATCATAAATTAATATTTTTGTCTTATATTTTTACGAAAAAAAGACACAAATCAAACAAAATCTGATTTCTGCCTTTTTTTATAAAATAAAAAAAATCTAGCGACAACCTATCTTCCCAGCAGGGTATCCCACAAGTATTTTCGGCACATTTGAGCTTGACTTCTGTGTT
>CAKPDO010000017.1 GCA_934148985.1 uncultured Clostridia bacterium | reverse complement strand
AGAATATGAAAATAGTAGGTTAAATAAAATTATTGATAAATTTAAGACAAATATTAAAAAGTTTATGAAGTGGCTATGCAATAAGTTTTCATATCCTTGGGAGGATGACCTTATACGAGATTTCAACAAAGAAACATATTCTAATATTGATTTTGAGAAAGAACTCAATATAAACCAATTTGAACAAAATTATGAAGAAGAAATAGATTTTGATATACACTAGGAGGTATTGAAATGGATAATATATATTAAAAAGTTGAGGCAGAAAATCCTAAAATTTTTTCTACCTCAATTATAAAATACAGTTAATAAATTTAATTTAATTTTCCATAATACATGTCACTGAACATGCCGTTCTTTTCTATAAGTTCATCAAATTTACCATCTTCTTGTATTTTTCCTTTATTTAAAACTATAATTCTATCACAATTCTTTAAAGTAGTTAATCTATGAGCTATAGCAATAATTGTTGTATTATTTTCTAATTTCATTTTTTCAATTTCAGCTTGTATATATTTTTCAGAAGTATTATCTAATGCAGACGTTGCTTCATCAAGTATTAATATTTTAGGTTTTCTTAAGAAAATTCTTGCAATTGCAATTCTTTGTCTTTGGCCACCAGAAAGATTATTTCCTCCTTCAGATATCATTGAATTGAATTTTTCAGGCAAATTATTAATATAATCAAGTATATATGCTTTTTTTGCAGCATCTTCAACTTCTTCAATATTTACTTCTCTGTCTATTCCATATGTAATATTTTCATATATTGTTCCCGCAATTAAAAATGGACTTTGAGGAACTAAAGCAATTAAATTTGATATATCTTTTCTTGTTAAATTACTTATATTGGTGTTATCAATAATTATTGTTCCATCTGCTTTTTCAAGTTTACAAATGGCCTTTATTAATGAAGATTTGCCACATCCCGAAGGCCCAGCTATTCCTAAATACATCCCTTTATCAATGTCTATATTGAAGTTATCAAGTATTAGTTTATCTTTATTTTCTGAATAATTAAAATTAACATTTTCAATATTTACTATTTCATTAGTAACTTTGTTTTCAGATTTTGCTTCGATTGGTAAATATGAGAAGTCATTTTCTATTTCTGTCATTTTAAAGAAATCAGTTGCTAAAACAGTACATTCTGAAACTTCATCAAATATTCTATGTAATTCTTCTAATGGTTTTAATAATTGATTAAAA
Organism: uncultured Clostridia bacterium; assembly: GCA_934148985.1. Classification (GTDB taxonomy): domain Bacteria; phylum Bacillota; class Clostridia; order TANB77; family CAG-508; genus CAG-269. The sequence goes on along the minus strand of CAKPDO010000017.1, from coordinate 27,493 downwards.
CATAAATACGCTGTTAATACAGCTCCTACTGAAATTACATTTTTAGTTGCTAAATATGTTGATATACCAATTACCAAAACAGTGAATACTGCTTGATTAATAAATTTTAAGGAATCATACATAGCCATTGCCTTATGATGTTTCATTTCTTTAGCTCTTAAAAATTCTGATTTATTATCAAATCTATTTGTTTCAAAATTTAGACTATCACAAATACGAATTACTTCAATACCATTTATTAATTCAACTATAGTACCATCCATTTGAGATTTACTTTCTAAAAGTTCAACTCTTATACCTTTTTGACTATGAATTTGTTTTAAAACAATTGCTATTCCTATTGGAATTACTAACAACATAGGCAAAGCTAGTGATATTGGTAAAGTTATAAAAATTGTTATTATTGCAGCCACGCCATTGAAAATTGCTGGTGCAAAGTCCATAAATAATAGTTTTTCTAACTTTATAGTTCCATCTAAACATCTATTAAGTCTTCCATGAATATTTCCAGTCATATTCTTTCTAAAATAAGATAATGGAGCCATTAAAAGAGATTTAATAACTATACCTCTTGCTTTTTTCTCCGTTCTAGTCGCTGTATCTTCAACTAAAACTCTTCTTATTATTTTTATTACTTCATTTACGACATTTATAATTAATATAAAAATAAGAAATGGTATAACTTTTGAAAAAGAGATTTCACTTTTAGTTAATATATCATCTGTTAACCATCCTATAGCTTTAGGAGTCAATTGAGCTAATATTGCAGAAATTATCATAATTAAAATTATTAATATAAATCTTAATTTTTGTTTTGTATCTAATAATTTGTATATTTTTTTTAATACATTTATTAAATTATTTTTCTTCATATTTTTCATCCTTTTTTAATAATATCTTTCATATTCTACCATAATTATGTAAAATTGTCAAAAGATACAATTTTTTAAATTTATTTTATATGATTAATTTTTGTGAATATTCAAAAATTATTTGACATATACTAGAAAAAGTAGTATATCAATAAATTTGTAAACTATTTTATCTACAAAAGTTAACATATCAGATACTTGAAACAATCTTTTTTCCTTATGATCAAATTCTATTCTTCTTTCAACATTAGTTTTATTTATTAATAAAGTATCAATAATTGCTCCCAATGCTTCTTGTCCATTATCATAATAAACTACAACCTTATCAAATTCTTCTACATAATTATTTGATTTTTTGCTCAAATCTTAAATTTTTAATATTCATACCTAAATTTTTATAAAAGTTTATAGCGTTTTCATTAAATCCCCACACCATTAGTTCTATATTCATGTAATTTATGTACTTGCATAATTAATTTATGAACACCTTGAAAATCACCTATTTCGGTCTTTCTTATAATATTTTTTTCTTCCATACTTATTTCTCCAATATCTTCAACTTCTTTAAATAGATTAAAATATGTAATGAACTTTAAATGCTCATCACGTATTTTCTATTCGTTAGTTGATAAATATCCATTTATTATATTTTCTTCAAAATATTAAATATTAGATTTATTTTTATAATCCATATATACTTTAACATATTCTTCTATCTTTGAATTATAAAATAATTCTACAATACAGGTACTAAATTGTAAAACATCTTCTTTACAATCAAATGTTTTTGTTAATTTACAAAAATTAGTTTCATTTATACATTTCGAAATTTTATTTTTTAATCTTTCTACAATATTGTCATATTCATAGCTATATAAACAATTTAATCTATCATGTAGTATCGCAGCAGGATGTTCTTTTTTAAATTGTTCTATCATTAATTTTGTTAATGGCATATAATTACATAAAATCTTATATACTTTTTCTATTTCTAGTATATCAGAGTTTATAATGTTCCAATATTCTTTTACATTTTCATCTAATTTCTCATCACCATAATAAGTTCCTTCAATAGCAATACAATATAATAGTAATGAACTACATAAATCTATTTCAATCTTATTATAGTATTTCCTTGCCTTTTCTTCATCTTTTATTTCTCCATATTTTCCTTCATATATCTCAGCTAATTTATAATATGCGTCATCATATTCTTCAGTCAAAATATCTTCAAAATACTTCACAGCTTGCTCTATATCTTTATTTACATATAATCCTTGCAAATACATTTCTCCTAAGTTAAATTTAGAAGCATAAATGTTTTTTTCGCATTCGATTGATTTATTAAAATATTCATAAGCTTTTTTATAGTCTTTTTCTATTTCACTTGTTCCAAAATAATAACAATTTCCTAAATAATAGTATGCATCTTGGTTATTTTGAGATGCTAAATCCTCTAATTCATTAAAACTTCTATTTTTCATATTTTCTACCATAATTAACACTCCTTTATTAATTTTATTTCAAAAATTTTATAATTTCACAATTTTTTAAAGCTTCTACATTTTTTCTTCCTACAAGCTCCTCTAAATGATATTTTTCAAAATAACATTTTACAGCTACGGTTGCTCCACCATGAGTTACAATTAAAATATTTTTATTTTTATAATTTTCAGTCACATCATCAAGAAAATTATAAATTCTATCAACAAAATTCTTCATTGGTTCAATATCATTAATTTTAACATTTTTATTATAATTCCATAATTCATTTACATCCGGATTTTTCTTTTCCATCTCCTGAATATCTTCTTTAGTTGAACCCTCATTTCTGCCATATTTTCTCTCCATTAATCTATCATCTTCTATTATTGAAACATTAAAATTTTTATTGATTATTTCTGCTGTTTCTTTTGCTCTTTTTAATGGTGATGTAATTATTAGATCTATTTTTTCATTTTGTATTTGCATTCCTGTTTCTTCTGCCTGATTTCTTCCTGTATCATTTAATTCTATGTCAGTTTGACCTTGTATTTTTCCTAATAGGTTCCAATCAGTCTGACCATGTCTTGTTACAAAAATTTCCATTTTGTACCTCCTTAACTTTTTTATAGCCATATAAAATTTCTTGTGTTATAATAGTATGGATTTTTTCATGCAATTCATGAACATTTTAATTATACATGATTTTACATAAAATTGCAAGTTATAAAATTTGCAATAATTTGCAATAATTTTATAAAAATATATACAATTCTCAAAATCTTGTCAAAAATCTTTTTTAATGTTATACTTTTTCAAATATTAAAATATTTAATTATTGGAGGTAAAATAATGAATACCGATTTTGAATTATATAGAACATTTTACGAAGTAGTAAAATATAAAAATATCTCAAGAACTGCTGAAAATATGTATATTTCCCAATCAGCTGTAACACAATCCATACAAAAATTAGAATCTATATTAGGAGGAAAAGTCTTTTACAGAAACAAAACGGGAGTAGAGTTAACAGAAGAAGGCAAAAACTTATATGAATATATAAAAAATAGTGTTGAAACAATGAGTAATGCTGAAAATATATTTTCAAAATACATTAATTTACAAAAAGGCTCAATCCGTATAGGTGGAGGAAATTCTTTATTTGCCTCTTTGCTTTTAGAACCATTCCTTATTTTTATAAAGAAATACCCAAATATAAATGCGTCTATTGTTAGTGGAATGACAGATAACTTAGTACAAAGTTTATCTAATGGCGAACTTGATATCGTAATATTAAACTCACAAGATAAAGCCAAGAAATACTCAAATGTTGAAACTATTCCTTTGAGAAAATCTAGTTTCAGTTTCTTTGCAAGTAAAAAATACATTAAAAGCCATCCTATTGAAACATTAAGTGACATTCAAAAATATACACTAATAACTCCCAAATCTCCATCTTCTAAAAGAATGATACTTGATAATTTTTGTAAAGAAAATAATTTATCTTTGTCCCCTAACTATGAAGTGTCTAGTTCTTCTGTAACAAAAAAACTTGTTTTAAATGACATAGGCATAGGTTTTACAAGTACAGAAAATTTGAAAGATATAAAAAATAATATACAAATTATTCATAAAATTGAACTTGATTCAATGCAAGAAAGCATAGCAACATTAAAGAAAAATATGTGTAATAAAGCAACAATTGAATTTATAAAAGATATAAAATCATATTATAATAAATAGCCCAAAGCACTTTTATTAAAAAGTGCTTTTTTAATTGTACCTACATTTATGGGTATATTATTCTCATTATTCTTCACCTACAGATACACCCTTGTTAGCTTCTAATTTTTCATACTCGGCCAATAATTCCTTAGCTCCTTTTTCTTTATCTTCTAATTTTTTTCTTATAATTGCTTTATTTGCAACTTCTTGAACAAAGTCCATATCATGAATTTGTGAAACTTTTTCACTTAATTCTCTTAATTTAGATTCAGGTTCCATTTCCATAATATCTTTACATATACTCTCAATATGTGTTGTTGGAAATAAACCACAACTATTACTTTTATTAGCCCATTTATCATAAAATTTTAAGAATCTCATTGGATTTTTACTTATAAAGTCTAGTGCTTTCTCCTTATCTATACCACATTGGTTTCTTGCCCACTCTGAATAAGAACTACATATTCCTATAGCCGTTTCTGGATAATTTTTTTCTTCTCCTTTCCAAACAACAGTATAACTTCCACCATTTGTCCAATCGGCTCCTTTAATATGATACTTCTCACCATTAAGTTCAAAGTCATAAACTTCGCGATTATAATATCCATCTACTCTACCAAATCTATATGTATGCGTTTTAAATTTTACTGGCTCACTATTATGATTAAATTGTTCAATTTGTTCTGGTGTCATTTCTGCTGTTTCTGGAATTATTCTCATTTGGTCATTAATTGTATCATATGGACATTTTACTTGAAAATCTGTTAAATCCAAATAATTATTTGATATCTTAGTTAAAAATGGTGTGTCCTCTCCATCTCCTATAGTTCCTATCACATTTTCATGTGAATATCTAAATCTAGTTTTAGTCTTATAATCATTTATAATTGAGATTTCTCCAATTTTGGTTTGTGTAAATTCTTCTATTTTCTTTTTGGCTTCATTTAACGATCCCTCGTTTGCTAAATCCATTATTTCTTTTAATTTTGAGCCATCAATTTCAAACGTTATTCTATCTCCTATAACAACTGGATTTGTAACTGTTATTTCTAGACTAATTTTTTCTTCATCTTCACTTGTTAATAGTCTGATGCTATTTTTTTCATTTTTTAATAATTTTGATTTATGTACTTCTTTATAAATTTCTTCCGGAGTTATCTTTTCTTTTTTAGATTTTTTCATAAATTCAGCTAAAAGCTCATCATATGATAATTGCATATTTTTTTGAATTCCTGGTAATAAATTTGCTGTTATAAATTCCTCTTTTTGATACCATTCAGCATCTGAATATTTTTCTAAATACTCCATAAGTCCATTATATGTAACAGCATTTCTAGCCTTTGCGAAATCTGCAAAATAGTAATCAACTCTATTTTCTATACAGCATTTTATAAATAAATCTTCTAAATTCTCCTTTTGTTTTTGAGTTAAATTTCTATTATTATGTATTGAGGAAAGTCCTTTCATAATATTTTCTCTTTCAAATGTTATAGTTCCGTTTATTTTTACTTCATCTTGTATTTTTCTAAAAATTTTATCCCTTAAATTTTTTGGACATTTTCTTTCTTCTATTTTGCCTGAATAATTAGATACATATTTTTCCATTAATTCTGCTTCTTCATCTCTTATAGGTTCTATATCTGTCATAAATTGTTCAAAATCTTCTTCTCTACCTTTTTTTGCTAAGAATCCAGCAAATTCACTTTCTACACCATATGTTCTTGCAACCCTATTAATATTTTTGTATGGTAATTTATCCACAAATTCTATATATTCTTTCATGTTACCATCCAAAATTTTAAGTAATTTCTTTTGAGCTATATGATAAAAAGTTAGTGCCCATGTATTTACGTCTTCTGAATATCTATTAGTTAAATATGATAAAGCTATTTCTCTTTCTTCATCATCCATTAATTCTAATATTGCACTTTCTTGTCTATCTTTTCCACAATCCAAAATTTCAAATTTTATATCGTAGTCTTTATATACTGTGCCTAATTCATATACCATAGAATCTGTTATTCTTTCCATGTCTTTTTTGATTTCGGCAATATTTACTTTTCCTTCATGGTTTCTTGAGTATGTAGATATTAATTTTGATGCTTCCTCTTTTGTAACTCCTAATGCTTCCATTAAGTCTTCTCTAATACTTTTTTTCATTTTGATATTCCACCTTTCAAATTATTTTTCTCATGTTTTTATTATAAGGCCTTTTCCACATTATGTAAAACAGATATTTCTTATCTTTGTTATAAGTTTTACTTATAATTGTTTTTGATAGATAGAATAACACCCGAGTTCCCAATTGGAAACTCGGATGCAAAATACATACTAATTTTTACTTTCTCTCCAATACTACCTCCACAACTCTACTATTCTTCCCTCTAACAATACTCAAATTAACCACATCTCCAGGCTTTTTACTATAAATATACTCTCTTAAATCATTAATTGTATTCAAATTTTTTCCATCAATACTAACAATTAAATCGCCATCTTGAACCCCAGCTTTCAAAGCGGGACTATTTTTCAAAACCTTAGATACATACACTCCACTATGTAACTTATCTTTAACTTTCAAATACTCAGCAACATCTCCATCATAAGCATAAATTCCTAAGCTTGCTTCTTCAAAATTTCCATCTCTTAAATAAGCTTCAATAACAGGCTTTACGACGTTAATTGGAACAGCAAAACCTATTCCCTCAGCAGAAGTAATTTTTACAGTATTAATTCCTATAACCTCTCCATTTTTATTTACAAGTGGGCCTCCGCTATTTCCAGGATTTATTGTTGCATCAGTTTGTATTAAATCTGATACATAATTTATATTTTCATTTTCTTCCAATTTAATAGTTCTATTAAGAGCACTTATAATTCCTGAAGTTACAGTTCTTCTAAACTCATAGCCTATAGGATTTCCTATTGCAAAAACACTATCGCCAACTCTTATACTACTTGAATTTCCTAGTGTTATATATGACAAACTATTTGCTTGTATTTTTACAATTGCTAAATCTATATTTTTATCACTCCATACAACTGTTCCATTATATGTATTTTCATCTATTGTTATATAACATGAACTATATTTTTCTCCAGTTACATGGCAATTACTTAGTATATAACCGTTTTCACTCACAATAATTCCAGTTCCCAATCCCAGTTCATCACTAGAATTATTATTTAAAATTGAGCCGCCTACATTCGTTAATTTTGAAATTCCAACAATACTTTTATTGACCTCTTCTAACATATCAGCCGTAGATTTAACATTTGTAATAGAGTTATCCACATTTGTTCCATAATTTGTGGATAATGATACTTTCTTTGTATCGTATTCGTCGGCAATTTCTATATTTTGATACATTACATATATATTGTAAATTGTAATTATTATTAAACACATAGTAATCAAAAAAATAACTACATTTCTAGATTTTTTTTTCTTCTTCATAGTATAATCCCTTTCTATACATAAACTTTTTTTATTATTTACATTTATGTATTTTTTAAACACTTTTGTAAAATTTATTCATATCTACATAAAAATTCGCGTTTTTTACGACATAATATTGCATTTGTTGATAAATTAGGGTATAATTTCATTAATTTTTTATGAAAATATAGGTGATGAAATGGAACAAAATAAAATGTATGAATTAACAGCTCCACAAAAAAGCATTTGGCTTACAGAGCAATATTTTCAAAACACAACAATAAATAACATTTGTGGAAGCTTAATCATTAAAGAAGATACTGATTTAAGTATTTTAAACAAGGCTATTAATATTTTCGTTAGAAATAATGATAGCTTCAAATTAAGGTTTAGGCAAAATGGAAGTAATTTAGAACAATATTTTTCTAAAGATGAAGATTTTGATTTCGAAATATTAAATATAACTGAAGAAAAACAAATCGAAGTATTTGCAAAAAAAATAGTAGATACTAAATTTAGTATTATTGACTCTAGAGTTTTTGACTTCAAATTATTTAAATTATCAACAGGTTTTGGTGGGTTTATTGTTAATGTCCATCATATAATTTCTGATGCCGCAACATTTTCACTTATCGGCACAGAAGTAGTCCAAATTTATTCAAAATTATTACACAATGAAGAAATCACTCCAAAAACATACTCATACATTGATTATATAAATTCTGAAAAAGAATATTTAAAAAGTTCTAGATTTGAAAAAGATAAACAATATTGGCAAGAACAACTTTCTCCTTTACCAGAAGTTGCAACTGTATTTTCTACTAGTTCAGATAAAATTTTAAGCAATAATCTATCTGATAGAGCCGAATTTATCTTTGATATCACTTTAATAAATAAAATAAAGGATTTTTGTGCACAAAATAAAATAAGTATGTATAATTTTTTAATTGGAATTTATTCTATTTATTTTGGAAAAACAAATAATATGGATGTTTTTACTTTTGGAACACCTATTTTAAATAGAACAAATTTTGCTGAAAAACACACATCTGGAATGTATATTAGTACATCTTTATTAAAAATAGATATGTCACAAAATAAACAATTTAATGAGTTTGTGAAAGATATTTATAAAACTTGTATGTCAATGCTTAGACATCAAAAATATAATTATCAATTTATTTTAGATGATGTAAGAAAAAATGATAGCTCTATTTCCGAATTATATGACATAGGCCTTTCATACCAGGTAACACAAGCAACTGATACTTCTATTGGCATTCCTTATTCTACAAAATGGTACGGAACAGACTATATTGCCAACACCTTGGATATTCATTTTCACGACAATGATGATTCTGGAAATTTACTTGTTGAATACGATTACCAAGTTTGTAAACTTGCAAGAGAAGATATCCTAAGTATTCATAATAGAATTCTAGAAATAATTAATCAAATTCTAGAAAATGAAAATATACCTATCTTTGATATAAATATTGTCACAAAAGAAGAAAAAAACAAAATTTTAAATGAATTTAATAATACGAGCGAAATCTTTCCAACAGATGAAAGTATTATAGATTTGTTTAATAATCAAGTTTTAAAAAATCCAAATAATATTGCTGTAATTTTTAAGGATGAAAAATTAACGTATAATGAATTAGATAAAAAATCAAACCAATTCGCATGGTTTTTAATAAATAAATATAATATTAAACCAAATTCAATTATTAGTGTTTGTATGAATAGAAATATTGATTTTATTATTACTGTTTTGGGTATTTTAAAAACTGGTTCTAGCTACTTGCCGATTCATCCAGATTATCCTATAGAAAGAATTGATTATATCATAAAAAATAGTGATTCAAAATTAACCATAGCTAATACTAATGTTAATATAGAACATAAAATAGATTTTGCTGATATCAATTTAAATGATTTTCCGGATAGTAAAATTAATATAAAAATTGATAGCAATTCTCTTGCTTATGTAATTTATACATCTGGTTCTACTGGAAAACCTAAAGGCGTTTTATTAAAGCATAGTAATTTAATTAACTTTTTATATAGCTTTAATAGTAAATTTAATAACAAATTTTGCGAAAAAGATGCTTGTTTATCTATTACAAATATTTCCTTTGACGTAAGTGTTTGTGAACTTTTTACTCCTTTGATTTTTGGCTCTTCACTTGTACTTTACGAGGAAAATACATTAACGAGTATTCATTTACTAATTAATACTATTATAAAAGATAAAATTACATTTATGTATATACCACCTAATATCCTGCAAACACTTTATACATATTTGATTAGCGAAAAAAATAATTTAAAAATAAACAAATTATTAGTTGGTGTTGAAAGTATAAAAAATTCAACATTAAATAATTATTATAATTTAAATAATAATATTGAAATCGTAAATGGTTATGGACCTACTGAAACTACAATTTGTTGTACATTTTTCAAATTTTTAAAAACAAAAAGTCTAAACGATAATACTATCGTTCCAATAGGAAAACCTTTAGCTAATAACAAAATTTATATTTTAAATAAAAATTTACATGTACAACCAATAAATGTTCCTGGAGAATTATATGTTTGTGGAAAAAATGTATCTTTAGGTTACTTAGGAAATAACGAATTAACAAATAAATCTTTTGTAAAATTAAATGATGAGATTTTTTATAAAACAGGAGATTTAGGATATTTTGATTATGATGGAAATATTCACTTCTTAGGTAGAAACGATTATCAAATAAAAATAAGAGGACACAGAGTTGAACTAGGTGAAATCACAAATACTTTAAACAAATTGGATTTAATTGAAACTGCATTTACTATGATTTCTAATGTAAATAATAAATCTGTTATATGCTCTTATGTTGTTCTAAAAAATAAGGAACTTGCAAAAACATCAAATTATATTTACGAATTAAAGAAAAAGTTAAATGAATATTTACCATACTACATGATCCCAACTTATTTTATTGCCTTAGATGAACTACCTATAAATTTAAGCGGAAAGGTTGATAAATCTAAACTTCCAGTTATTGATATTAATAAATTTTATACAACAAATATGATACCTTCAAATGAAACTGAAAAATTCTTGCAAAATAAGCTTTTAGAAATTTTAAATTTAGATAAATTATCAACTCAAGATAATTATTTTGACTTTGGCGCGGATTCTTTATCTTGTATAAAATTAATCGCTGAAATATCAAATAACTTAGGAATTGATATTAAAATTTCGGATTTATTTGAAAATAATACAATTAAACAATTAGCTGAATTTATTAATATGAAGCAAAATAAAAAACAAATAAATCATCTTTCAAAAGCACAAGATAAAGAATATTATGACCTTTCTTCTGCTCAAAAAAGAGTCTATTATGGTTCATATATTTTAGACAGTAGCTCGGTTTCTTACAATTTACCTGGTGGAATTTTTATTGACAAAATTCCAGATATAGAAAAATTGGAAACTTGCTTTAAAAAATTAATTGAAAGAAATGAATCACTACGTACATATTTTGAAATAGAAAATGGTGTTCCTGTACAAAAAATTTGCAAAGATTTTAATTTTAAAATTGATATTATAAATGCAACTGACGATAATATAAATAATTATTTTGTAGATTTTGTAAAACCATTTGATTTAAGCAAAGCACCTATTTTAAGAGTTAGGCTAATTAGATTGTTAGATAATACCGGACTTTTGCTATTTGATACACATCATATAATTTCTGATGGAACATCAATGCAAATTCTAATTAGGGATTTATGCAAATTATATAATGGTGAAGAATTAGAACCCATAAAATTTACTTACAAAGACTATTCTGAATGGGAAAATTTTAATTTGAAATCTGGCGCACTTGACGAGAGTAAAGAGTTCTGGCTTAGTAAATTTGAAGATGATATTCCAGTTTTAAATTTACCATATAAGCATCCTCGTTCTGCAAAAAAATCTTTTAAAGGTGCAAAAGTATATAAGACTTTAAATAAAGACTTTACTAAAAAAATAAATGGCCTTTGTAAAGAATTACAAGTAACACCATATATGTTTTTACTGGGTGCATACTATATTTTGCTTTCAAAGTATTCTACGCAAACAATTATAGTAATAGGTTCACCTGTTATTGCTAGGGAAAACAGCGATACACAAAATATTATGGGAATGTTTGTAAATACTTTACCTTTAAAATTTCATGTTCATTTTAGGAAAACTTTTAGTGAATATATGGAATATTTAAAAGACATGTGCTTAAAAGCTTTTGAACACCAGGCATATCCTTTTAATGAAATTGTAAATAATTTAAACATTACTCGTGATGCAAGTAGAAATCCTTTATTTGATGTACTATTTACATATCAAAATGAAGGTAACCCAGCTGTCAATTTGAATGGAATAAATTCTACTTATTACATACCAGATAGTAAAATTGCAAAATTTGATTTATCATTAGAGGCCATCCCTGAAAATGATAAAATAAATTTGAGTTTCGAATATAGTTCAAATTTATTTACAAATAGCTTTATCAATACTATGGCAAACCATTACCTAAAAATATTAGAAGATGTTGTAAACAATCCTGAAATTGAATTATTTAATATTGATATGCTTTATCAAAAAGAAAAAAATAAAATACTAGTTGATTTTAATAAATCAGAAATTGATTATCCAAAAGAAAAATCTTTAGTTGATTTATTTAATATTCAGGTGTATAATAACCCACAAAATATTGCAATTGAAGCAAATGGTAAAAAATTGACATACAAGGATTTAGATGAAAAATCAAATACAATTGCTTTAGAAATTTTAAAAAATAAAAATATCCCTAAAAATAGTATTATTGGTATTTTTATGAATAAGTCAATTGAGCTTGTAATTTTAATTTGGGGAATTTTAAAAGCTGGCTGTACATATATGCCTATGTATGTAGGATATCCAAAAGACAGATTAAATTATATGATAGAAAATAGCAAATCTCCTTTGATTTTTACAAATCAAAAATCAACTGATTTTAAAATACAAACTGTTTTTATTAATAATTTTGAAGATATTAACAATACCAAAAACATTAGTAATGTAAAAATTAATCCTGATGATATAGCTTATGTAATTTATACATCTGGTTCTACGGGAAAACCAAAAGGCGTAAAAATTACTCATAAATGCCTAAATAATTATGTACACTCTTTTTACGATTTATTTGGTGGAATTTCTTCAGATGATAGGCTTTTATCTTCTACTAATATTTCTTTTGATGTTAGTATTTGGGAATTATTCTTATCATTATTAAATGGTGCAACATTAATAATTTATGAAGAAGAAATTATTAGTAACATAGTAAAATATGCCAATTCTATTGTTAATAACAAAATAACAACTTTATATATTCCACCAAACATTCTAGAAGAAGTTTATGATTTGCTGAAAACAAAACATAATATAAAAATTAATAAATTACTTGTTGGTGTTGAACCTATAAAAAGACATACATTAAATAAATACTTTAAGCTAAATCCCAATATAAAAATTATAAATGGTTATGGCCCTACAGAAACTACAATTTGTTCAACTGCTTTAGAATATACAAAATCAATAAAACTTGACAAAATTGTTTCAATTGGAAGACCTATTGGAAACACAAAAATTTATATACTTGATAAATATATGCATATAGTTCCTATTGGTGTTTCTGGCGAAATTTGTATTACAGGTGATGGAGTTGGAAAAGGATATATTGCAAATGAAGAAGAAACAAATAAAAACTTTGTAAAAAATACTTTTAATGATTTAAGCCCTAAGCTTTACAAAACAGGAGATATGGCAAGATGGAATTATGATGGTACAATATCTTATATTTCGAGGAAAGATAATCAAGTTAAAATATCTGGTTACAGAGTTGAACTATCCGAAATTGATAATACAGTTATAAAATACCCTTGTATTTTCAAAAGTTGTAGTCAAGTCTACAAAACAAAAAACAAATCATATTTAGTAACCTATTTTACAGCTGATAAAGAAATAGATACAGAAAAACTTACTCTGTTTTTACAAAGTAAACTTGCGTTTTACATGATTCCAAGTATCTTGTTACAATTACCTTCTTTCCCACTAACTGTAAATGGAAAGATAGATACTAAAAAATTACCTAAGCCTAGCATAAATTCACAGTCAGAATATGTAGCACCAGTAACAAAATTGGAAAAAACATTATGCGAAATTTGGCAAAACTTATTTGATATAAAAAGAATTGGAATCAACGACAACTTTTTCAAATTAGGACGGAGATTCTTTATCTGCTATAAAACTCCAAGTTGAAGCCTTAAATAAAAATTTAAATATTACATATGCTGATATTTTTGCTTACCCAACAATAAAATTACTTGCTCAAAAAGCCGCAAGTATAACTGTTCAAGGATTTAATAAATTTGAAAATTATGACTATTCTAAGATTAATAAATTATTAGAATATAATGATGAAAAAAATATTTCTAATAACATAGAACTAAAACCTATTAAAAATATTCTACTAACTGGTTCTACTGGATTTTTGGGTTCTCACATTTTGGATAGTTATTTTGATTCTGGTAATTCTGGTATTGTTTATTGTTTTGTTAGAAATAAAAATAATAAAGATTCAATGCTGAGATTAAAAGAACAGCTAAATTTCTATTTTGGAAAAAAATATGATAATTATTTTGGAGATAAAATAAAAGTTATAGAGGCGGACACTACTTTAGATAACTTTGGATTATCAGAAACTGACTATAATAATCTTGCAAATGATATTGATATTGTCATTAACAGTGCCGCTATAGTAAAGCATTATGGAGATTATAACAAATTTTATAATATTAATGTTACTGGTACTAAAAATTTAATTGCTTTTTGTGAAAAATTTAATAAAAAACTTTATCATATTTCAACCACTAGTGTTTCTGGTATAGGGCTTCCAGAAAATAGTTTAAAGCAAGAAAAAAATATTACATATTTTAGCGAAAAAGATTTATATAAAAATCAAAATTTGAATAATACATACTTACAAACAAAATTTGAAGCTGAAAAAATTATTCTAGATGAAGTTTCAAATAATAAACTAAATGCTACTATTTTTAGGATGGGTAATATTTCTAATAGATACTTAGATGGCAAATTCCAAATTAATGCAAATGAAAATGCTTTTGTAAATAGAATAAAAGCCATCATAAAATTAGGAATTATACAAAATGGATTCAAAAATCATTCTACAGAATTTGCTCCTGTTGATTTTTGTGCAAAAGCTATTATCAATTTAATACAATCTAATCCTAAATTTACAATTTTTCATATTTTTAATAACAAACTAATTTCATTTATAGATTTGGTTAATTTTATAAATGAATTAAATATTAAAGTTGATTTTGTAACAGATGAAGAATTTTCCAAAAAGGTATCTAATTATTTGAAAGACCCTATTTTAAAAAATGATATTTCAGGAATTGTAACTGATTTGGATTCTGAAAAGAAATTTAAAATTGTAAGTAATATATTAATGGATTGTAATTTCAGTGCCAAATACCTAAATACAATAGGATTTAACTGGCCAGAAATTAACAAAGAATATATTACAAAATATATTGAATATTTTAAAAATATTAATGTTTTATAATTTAGTTTACCAGATGTATTTACTACTTCTGGTAAACTAACAAACTAAGGAGGAGAAAAAAATGTTATTAACTTCATTATCTACTTTTTTAATTTTACTCGCATCATTTGTTGCGACCTTAATTTTAGCTATAATTATAAATAAAAAAATAGCTCCAAGCCAATTAAGATCTTGCTTTCTTGCAACAATGACTTGTCTATTAATTTGTGACATAGGATTACTACTTCAAATTGTATTGTCACCAAAATATAATATTAATCCTATTTATTTTGATTATTTTGTATATATTGGTACTTGTTTTCTGCCTGTTTGTTTGTTTCTTACAAGCATAGTCTTTACAAAAACGAAAATTAAACTAAAAGGAATATATGCTTTTTTAGTAATTATACCAATATTATCATTAATCATATTATGGACAAATGACTACCATCATTTATTTTATAAAACTTATTCAATTTATTTAAATGATACTGTTTCAGGTCCATACACAGTCATACATTCACTATATTCCTATGGCCTATTGATTTTAAGTATCTTAAACTTAATCAAATTCTCCATAAAAAATGCTGGTTTTTTTTCTCAGCAATCGTTATTATTAATTGCTGGAACAATAGTCCCTGTTGTTATTAATATTTTAGGCACATTTAATATTATAAAAATGTCAATTTACCTAACACCAATTTCATTTACTGCTGCTATTGTTTGTTTTGCCCTTGCAATATTTAAATTTAAATTTTTAAGTATTGCACCTATCGCTTTGCAACGAGTTGTCGATAGAATTTCGGATGGTTACTTAGTAATAAACGAAGATAATAAAATTATTGACTTTAATAAAACTTTATTAACATTATTCCATGTAAAAGATATTGATATTAGAGATAAAAATATTTTAGATATTACATCTACTATTTCAGAATTTGACTCTGAGAAATTAAAAAATCTATTAATTAAAGCTAAAAATACAACAAAAATGCAATCATTGACTACACATTTTGATAGTCTAAATAAATATTTTAATATTGAATTTAGTAGCTTAAATAATAGAAAAACTTATCTTGGTACACTAATATTATTTAAAGATATTTCCCAACATATGGAAGATATGAAAACAATAAAAGACAATCAAGATAGCCTAATGGAAAGTGAACGTCTAGCATCTCTTGGACAGCTTATAGGAGGTATCGCTCATAACTTAAAAACGCCTATAATGTCTATTGCTGGTGCTGCTGAAGGATTAACAGATTTAGTAAAAGAATATGATATGTCTATCGAAAATCCTTCTGTTAATTTTGAAGACCATCATGCAATTGCCAAAGATATGTCAACTTGGATTGATAAAATAAAGGATTATACTGAATATATGTCTGATATTATTACAGCCGTTAAGGGACAAGCCGTTACTCTTTCTGAAACAGAAAATACTTCTTTTGATTTAGAAGAACTTGTTAAAAGAATTGACATTTTGATGAAACATGAATTAAAAAATGCCATTATTTATTTAAATGTACATATGTATGTCGATAACAAAATTGTTATACATGGAGATGTCAATAGCTTAGTTCAAGTTATTAATAATATGATTTCTAATGCTATTCAGGCTTATAATGGTAAAACAGAGGAAGAAATCAATCTTGATTTTAATTTGGATAATAATAACCTTATTATTTCTATTGAAGATCATGCAAATGGATTACCTCAAAAAGTTAAAGATAAGCTATTTAAGGAAATGATTACAACAAAAGGAAAAAATGGTACTGGACTTGGACTCTATATGTCTTATTCGACAATTAAAGCTCATTTTAATGGAAATATTACCTTCGAATCTGAAGAAGGTAAAGGAACTAAATTTAACATTATTTTGCCTTTATAATTTTTTATAAAGATTGTATCATTTCGCAAAAAGCTCGTTTCTTTTTTACAAAGAAACGAGCTTTTTACAAAATTTATATTTGTGCCTGATATTTTTCTTGAATTTCTTTTATTTTTTCATAGTCATTTTCTAAAATATCTAAAAATACGTCGTCAAGTTCAGGGTCAAATTGTGTTCCCCTGCAGCGCTTAAATTCTTCTATTACATTTTCAAGTGGGAGTGAATCTCTGTATACTCTTTTTGACGTCATAGCATCAAAAGTATCCGCAATTGCGGTAATTCTTGCTAAATATGGTATATCTTCTCCTTTTAGCATTTCAGGATATCCCCTACCATCATATCTTTCATGATGATATTTTACAATTGGCAAAATATCTTTAAATATTGATGCTGTTGATAAAATATGAGCGCCAATTGTAGGATGGTTTTTTATTTCTGAATATTCGTCTTCTGATAGTTTTCCATTTTTTTGTAATATATTATCAGGGACCCCAATTTTTCCTACGTCATGAAATAATCCACCTATTCTCAGTCTTTTTATATCTTCTTCTGGTAAACCTAATTTTTCGCCAATTAATACAGAATACTCAGATACCCTATCTGAATGACCTCTTGTATATGTGTCTTTTGCCTCAACTGTATATCTTACAGTTTGAATACTTTCCATGTAAGCTTGTTCTAATTGCTTAAATGTATCAGCTAATTTTGCATTTATTGCTTTTATTTGGCGCATTTGTTCTACTGACTTTATTCCAGATTCAATCAATAATAATAATTGGTCAAATTTATCACTTTTTTCACAATATCCTTGAATGTCTAGTCTTTTTATTGTTTCCAATGGAGGTGCTAAATCCTTATGACCGGTAAGTAATAAAATGTAAAGTTCTTTATTAAATTTTCTTACTTCTTCAACTACTTGGTCTCCGTGAAGTGGTGTCATAATGAAGTCTAATAGTAGCAAGTCAAAATGTTCAGTCTTTATTCTTTCTATAGCTTCTACTGGGTCTGTTATTCCTGTAAACGAATATCCTGACCTTTTTAAAAAGATTGATAAAGAATCTATTATTCCTGCTTCGTCATCTACAGCAAGGATTTTATATGTATTGTTATGGCTGTTTTCAGCATTTTGTATGTTCCCTATTCTCATTTGTTTTCCTCCTTAATATACCCTCATTATAAAGATAAATTTTATAAATTGCAATATTTTTTCATATTTATGTTTAATTTTTTATTTTATAACAAAGTCATACCATTTTACACCTTTTCTAGTTCATTATTAGTTTAGTTAACTGTACATAATGAAAATTAGAAGTAATTTTTATAAATCACTCCTAATTCTTATTTTATAATTTCATACTTAATCCAACTTTATGTCTTTCCATATCAATTTTTATAACTTTTACCTTCACAATATCTCCAACAGAAACAATCTCAGATGGATTTTTAATGTATTTATCACTCATTTCTGAAATATGAACTAGTCCATCATATTTTACTCCAATATCTACAAATGCTCCAAAATCAATTACATTTCTAACTGTTCCAGGAAGTATCATTCCCTCTTTTAAATCCTCAAATTTTAAAACATCTTGTCTTAAAATTGGCTTTGGCATTTCATCTCTTGGATCTCTTCCTGGCTTTGAAAGTTCTTCGACAATATCTTTTAATGTTAATTCTCCAATGTCTAGATCCTTTGATTCTTTTGCTATATCAACTGATTTCAATTTTTCTCTTAAATTAATAACTTTATCTTTGTTTCTTAAGTCTTCTTTTTCAAAACCAACACTTTCAAGTAACTTTTCTGCTGCATCATAACTTTCTGGGTGAACTGCTGTTATTTCTAATGGATTAGTTCCATCAACAATCCTTAAAAATCCTGCACATTGTTCAAATGCCACTTTGCCTAGCTTTGGAACTTTTAATAATTCTTTCCTTGTTTTAAGCTTTCCATTTTCATCTCTATATTTTACAATATTTTTTGCAATACTCGAATTTATTCCAGATACATAGCTTAATAATGATGGAGTTGCAGTATTTACATCTACCCCAACCTTATTAACAGCATCTTCTACCACGCCTGTAAGACTTTCAGCTAATCTTTTTTGATTTACATCATGTTGATATTGACCCACTCCAATTGCTTTTGGGTCTATTTTTACAAGTTCAGCTAATGGATCTTGTAACCTTCTTGCAATTGATATTGCTCCTCTTATAGACACATTTATATCTGGATATTCTTCGGTTGCAAGCTTTGAAGCCGAATATACTGATGCTCCTGCTTCACTTACTATTACATAATTTACTTCATGTTTTGCATCCTTTATCATATCTGCAACAAACGCTTCAGATTCTCTTGAAGCCGTACCATTTCCAATTGCTATCATATTTACATTATCTTTTTCAATTAATCTTAAAAGCTCTTTTTTAGCTCCCTCTACATCATTTTGTGGTGCTGTAGGATATACTGTTGCTATATCTAAAACTTTTCCTGTTTCATCTATTACAGCAATTTTGCAACCTGTTCTATATGCTGGATCAAATCCCATTACTGTTTTTCCTTTTATTGGAGCCCCAAGTAATAATTGTTTTGCATTCTGTCCAAACACAGTTATTGCTTTTTCTTCCGCTTTTTCTGTTAAATCTGAACGAATTTCTCTGTCTATAGATGGTTCTATTAATCTTTTAAAACTATCTAAAATTGTATTTTTTAACATTTCCGTAAATTGTGTCTGTCCCTTTATAATTTCTTTTTCTATTGTATTTATTATTTTTTCTTCATTCTTATCAATTTTTACTTTTAAAAACTCTTCCTTTTCTCCTCTATTTATCGCTAAAATTCTATGGCTTGGAATTCTTGATATAACTTCGCTATAGTCATAATACATTTCATAATTAGATTTTTCATCTTCTTTTGCTGCTTTTGTAGAAATCAAACCCTCTCTATAACAAATTTTCTTTATTTGTTTTCTAAATTCCGCATTATCCGATATTTCTTCTGCTATTATATCTAAAGCTCCAGCTATTGCATCTTCTGCATTTTCTACGACCTTATCTTTATTTTTTCGTTCTTCTTCTGAAAGGCTTTCAATATTTACATAATCTTTTGCTATTTCGTAAATATCTTTTGTTTCTTTTTGTTCTTTTATAATTTCAGCAAGTCCCTCTAATCCCTTTGCTTTTGCTATTGTTGCTCTCGTTTTTTTCTTTTGCTTATATGGTCTATATATGTCTTCTACTTCTGATAAACTTGTTGCTTCTTCTGTTTGCTTTACTATTTCTTCTGTTAATTTTCCTTGTTCTTCTATTGATTTTATTATTTCCTGTTTTCTTTGTTCTAGATTTCTTAGATATGTAAGTCTTTCTCCTAATGTTCTTAATTGTTCGTCACTTAAGCCTCCTGTTACTTCTTTTCTATATCTTGCAATAAATGGAATTGTATTTCCTTCATCTATTAGTTTTATTGCATTTTCTACTTGTGATGATTTTACCTGTAATTCACTTGAAATTATATTTATTATTTTTTCCATTGTTTTTATCCTTTCTGTTTTTAGTTATTATAACAGATTTAATGGGTTATTTGTCAAGGAATTTGGAAAATTTATTTTATTTGGTATGATTGATTTATTATAATGTCTTAAATAATAAATAGGCCCATATAATTTTGTCGAAAAATAAAGAATTTTGCATTGACAATTAAAATTCATTAATGTATCATATACTTATAAAAAAGAAAGGGGGGTTTATTTATGGTTTCTTCTGATTTTAGAAAAGAAGCACGTGAAAATCTAAGTGGAAAGTGGGGTAAAGCTGCTTGCATTACTTTAGCATATGCATTTATATTTTTCATTTTAGGCCTTATTCAAGGTTTATTTCCTGATTCTATGCAATCACTTTTATCTTTAGTAGTTTCAATTATTGAAGTGCCTTTAGCTTTTGGATTAATTATTTCATTTGTAAAATTATTTAATGATGATGAAATTAAAGCTTTTGATTTTCTATCATCTGGATTTAGTAACTTTGGAAAAAGTTGGGGAATCACATTTCAAATTTTCTTGAAAATGCTTGCTCCAATAATATTAATGGTAGTAGCTGTTCTTATATTAGCATTTGGTGCTGTACAGTCAATAGCACCTCTCGTATCAAGTTCATCTTCTACAGCTTCAATTTGGTTGTTACTTGGCGGGGTACTTTTAATTGTTTCTTCAATTTGGAACATTACAAAATCTTACTACTATCAATTAGCATATATAGTAGCTGCTGAAAATCCAGAATTATCTGCAAAAGAAACAGTTGAAGAAAGTCAAAAATTAATGACAGGAAAACGTGGAAAATTATTCTGCTTACAATTATCTTTCATTGGTTGGGCAATATTAGCTGTATTTACATTAGGTATTGGATATTTATGGTTAACACCTTACATTCAATTAGCTATTATCGCATTTTACAAATTTGCATGTGGTAAAAATGAAGTAAATAATGACAATAGTACAAATGAATAAAAATTTTATTTATGATTTTATTATCAAAGAAGTAGATAAAAGTTAATCTACTTCTTTGCTCTTTATTCATATTAAAAAACTCTCCCTTTTGCGATAAAATTTTTATTTATTTTATAATAAAATTGTAAAAAAGAAACCCCTTTCGGGGAAAAGACATATTTTCTTTTTGTGGATGAAATTATTAATTTTTTAAAACCTGAATTGATGCAATTGCCGCTACAAACATTCCATATGCACATGGGATCACATCATAGATACTAAAACTTTTTTTGAAATCAGCAATATTTTCAACTTTTGTTGCTGCCAAAATCATCAAAATCATAGCAACTATCAGTGATGCAACACCCATTTTCCGGTATTTTTTCGTATCTTTCCATATACATACAAGATAGCCACATGCCATAAACAAACTCAATATTACGTTTGCCTCACTGGCCCAAGATGTTTCTAAGCGTTTAGTGCAATAAACACCATTAACAAAGAACCCCAAAATTAAAACAATTACAAATGTTACAGCAATTTTCTTTTCCAATCTCATCTTTTTTTCCTCCGTTTTCGCTGTCTATTTATATATGTCAAACCAAAAAGTCAGAGTTTTTTCCTCTCACTAATCAGTGAATTAAGGTTATATGACATAGGCAATTACCCATATCTTTATCCATTATAGCACCAATCAACACAAAGTTCAATCAGTAATTCTATACAATTTTATAGGTAACTCACCTATTTATACATACTTTTTTCAACATAAGCATATCTTCCAGTCCTCACAACATACACATAATCAACATTTTCAGAAATATTTTTTATTATTTTAACCTGAGTTTTTGCTAAATACGTATATTTTACTCCCGTTAAATTAGGTTTTGAATACAAATAAGTTCGTGTTTTCAATCTTCTATACTGTCCAACTGTACTTTTATTGATAGTAATATTTTTTTTCACCAAATAATCGGACGAAACCCATATATTATCGCCAATTCGGCTCCAATTTTCCTTTGTTTCATATACAGTAACTTTAACTCCATTATTTAATTTTCCAACAATTTTATTTTGAATTCCAGCTCCACTTCTTATATTCAATCTCGTTGATACCTTTACATATCTTGTATAGCTTTCATTTTGAACACTATTATCTATAAAATTCTTTTTATTTTCGCTATTTGGACTATGTTTATAACAAAAAAATCTTTTATAATTTGCATAATTTTTAAAATTATCTTTAGTGCAAAAAACCGTATCTCCACTTACATATGCTTTTCCCCTACGGGTAGCTGTATCAAACTTTCCAACATACAAATATGGGTCATATATCTTCAAATTTTCTCCATCAATTCCATAAATCACTATATAATGTCCACCTGTTGTAAATAGTCCATTTCCAACAGATGCAATAATATAATTATCATTTTTTAGATTTTCAATCATTGTATCAAAACTCGAGGTTTCTTTATATTCTATATTAAATTCATCGGCAATTGCTCGATTTGCTGACCAATATGTTCCATTATTAGGTGACCTGTAACCATATTTTACAAAAACATCTGCTAGCTCTTTTACTGATACATTTCCAACAATGCTATCAATTATCATTGCCGCTGCTGCTACGCCACATCCACTTGTACCTATTGTTTGACTTTTATTATTTGTTACTGTATACAGATAATTTTTCCATCTACGGTCTATTTGACTTATATATGTTAATTTAGGATTTCCGGTAGCATTTAAATTCCAAGATTTAGAGTTTCCACCATCATATGCAATTTTTCCTTGTAGTTCAAATCCTTCATCCTCTACTTCCTGTTCTTCCAGATTTTTCTCATCTTGCACTGTTAAAATTGGTATTTCTACTGTTGATAAATTGGTTTCTT
Source organism: uncultured Clostridia bacterium (assembly GCA_934148985.1). Classification (GTDB taxonomy): domain Bacteria; phylum Bacillota; class Clostridia; order TANB77; family CAG-508; genus CAG-269. The sequence goes on along the minus strand of CAKPDO010000017.1, from coordinate 4,071 downwards.
CCTCATTTTGTAGTTGTTCACTTGTTCCAATATTATTTTTTGTTTCATTTGTTTTTATAACAAAAATCAACATTATTATCAATAATATTAAAATTATTATTTTTTCTATATTTCTCATAAATAAAAACCTCACTTTGAATACTTTATATATTGTATTCCAAGTAAGGTTTCATTGTTACTATATGGTGTTCCTATGCGGACTCGAACCACAATCGGCCGCTTAGGAGGCGACTGCTCTATCCTGCTGAGCTATAGGAACATTGGCAATAATGATTATAGCAATTTTAGTAAAAAAAGTCAATTGATTTTTCAAATTTAAGATTGAAGGCTGGTTTCTTTTCAAAAACCAGCCTCTAATTTGAAATTCCTATTTTACTAAACCTTTCATTGCCTCTTTCAATTCTTCTAATTCACATTCAGCCTTAGTCATACTATCAGCCTTAACACCCATATAAAGCTTAATTTTAGGCTCTGTTCCAGAAGGTCTAACACAGCACCAAGCATCATTTTCAAGTTCATAATAAAGAACATTTGATGTAGGAAGACCTGTTTTAGAAGTTTCTCCTGTAACTAAATTTTTAACAATATCTAACTTGATATCTTTAAATTCAAGAACTTTATATTTGCCAATTTTTTCTGGCAAATTATTTCTCATATTTTCCATCATTTCTTTAATTTTTTCAGCACCTTCAGCACCTTCAAGAACAATTGCAACTTGTCCTTCCTTGTAATATCCATATTTTTCATAAATATTAATCATTTGGTCCCATAAAGTCATATTTTTAGACATATAGTAACATGCTGCCTCACATAAACTCATAACTGCTGAAATTCCATCTTTATCTCTTGCATAATCACCAATTAGGCATCCATAGCTTTCTTCGAATCCAAAAACATATTTTTTACCATTTGCTTTTTGTTCTTCTATTTTGATTTGTTCACCTATATTTTTAAATCCTGTTAAAACTTCCCTAAAGTCTAACTTATACTCATTTGCAATAGCTTTTGCAAGATTTGACGAAACAATTGTTGATACAAACATTCCATTTTCAGGTAATGTGCCTTTTTCTTTCATTTGTGATAATCTATATTCTGCAATCAATAAAGCTGACATATTTCCTGTATAATCCATATATTCACCAGTTTTGCTGTCTTTTGCATAAATTCCCAATCTATCTGCATCAGGGTCATTTGCTAAAACAATATCAGCATCAACTTTTTTTGCTAGATCCAACGCCATCTTGAAAGCTTCTTTTGCTTCTGGATTTGGATAATCTACAGTTGGGAAATTGCCATCTGGTTTTTCTTGTTCAGGCACTACATATACATTTTTTAGTCCAATTTCGCTTAAAATTCTTTGTACCATTTCATTTCCGGCGCCATGAAGTGGTGTATAAACTACTTTTAATTTTTCACCATATTCCCTAACAATTTCAGGGTTTAAAACTCTTGATTTTAGTTCGTTTATATATTTATCATCTATTTCTTTTCCAATTACATTATATAAACCTTTTTCTTTTGCTTCTTCAATTGACATTTCCTTTATTGATTTATAATCTGTAACTTTTTGTACTTCACTCATTATGTCTTTATCAACTGGTGCAATTATTTGTGAACCGTCATCCCAATATACCTTATATCCATTATATTTTGGTTTATTATGACTTGCTGTTATCATTATTCCTGCTGTACATCCTAAAGTCCTTACGGCAAATGATAATTCTGGCACTGGCCTTAAGTGATCAAATATATATGTTTTTATTCCATTTGCATTTAATACTAATGCTGTTTGCATACTAAATTCTGGCGACATACGTCTTGAATCAAAACTTATTGCAACACCTTTATTCTGTGTTCCTCTTTTTAATATGTAATTTGCAAGGCCTTGTGTTGCTTTTCCTACTGTATATTTATTCATTCTGTTTGTACCAGCTCCAATAACTCCTCTTAAGCCAGCTGTTCCAAATTCTAGCTCTTTATAAAATCTGTCTTCTATTTCTTTTTCATCACCTTTTATTTTTAATAATTCCTCTTTTGTATCTTTGTCAAATTCGTCGCTTTCGCACCATTTTTTGTACTCTTTTAAATAATCCATTTGGGTTACCTCCTTTTCCTAGCCGAATAATATCACAAAAATTACTTGATGTAAATATTTTTATAAAATTAAATGGAGTTATGCCCAAAACATAACTCCTTTACTTTTAATTTTTCTTATAAAAATTATTATACAATTCTCTTGCTGTACTAGGGCAATCAACTCCAGCAGAATCTGCATTTTTAACAGGTGCAAATTCCTCTTCTCTCTTAACTCTTAAAATTGCCATATCATCAACTTCACCAAAAGCATCAAACAAAAATGCTTCAAACTTAAATGCATTTGGACTATCTGGAACAACTTTATTTCCATCTTTGTCTATGTAAGTTGCTTTTTTAAATGCTGAGTGATAAGGAAGTGGTTGACTTCCCATTCTTTCAATAGCTGAAATATTAAATAAATTGCATAAAATATGTGATTCACCATATAATAACTCACCATTTTCATCTCTTGCTTCAGCCATTTCATCAGTAATTTCAGAATATTCTACAACACTTGGTTTACCATTTTTCTTGCAAAATGCTCCAACTTTTTCATGTGGATTTGCCTTAACAACAGATTTACCAGCTGCTGTAACTTTTTTATCTATAGCAATTCCCATAAGTACAGGGTCTACCATTTTAACTAAACAGTTATCAACTCCACCAATAAATACCCATTCTATTCCTAATTCTTTCATTTTGTTTACCATACCACTTTTTACAAGTGACTCATATACTCCACCATGGCCATCAGCTGCTTCTTTGATTAAACCATCTTCACCTATTAGAATTTTTCCTTCAGTATCTATCATTGGAAGTTGTCCTTGAATAAAGAAATAAATATTTTTTTCATATCCAAAATACTTATTTTTCTTGAAGAAATCAACAGTATCTTTATTATTTTCTCTACTCGTCATTATAAACCAAGGAATGTCTACTCCATATTTTTTTGACTCTGATTTTAAATAATCACATAATAACTCAAATAAAGATTTATGTGAATCTAAACCTATATCAAAAGTTCCTTTTGGTCCCTTATGTCCTAATCTTGTTCCTTGTCCTCCTGCCATTGTTACGGCTGCAAGTTTTCCTTCCTTTATTGCTTTTTTTCCAATTTCTTCATAATATTTATACTTATCATTTAATTTGTATTTGTCTATAAAATCAATTGGTTCCACATCAGAATCTTCTTGTTTTATACCGTCTTTTGTTTTATTATACAAACTGTTTATAAGTTCAAAATCAATTCTTTCTATTTGTTCTAATAATTTTTCTTGTTTTTTTTCATCTAAAGTATCATAAAAATTCAATAAGTGCTCTTGCCCATATTTTTTTAATTTGCGCTTTATCTCCTCAATGTTGTGTTCCATATAATTTCTCCCTTCTAAAATAAATAACTTAGTATTAATTTATTTCGTAAAATTTTAGTTATTCTTTATATATACACCATTTTCAAATTTTTAGCAATACCCCATTTAAATTTTTATATTCCAATATTTTGCTTTGTATTCAAAATATCATCATAATTCTCCGAAATTCTCTTTGGTTCGACATTTTTATCATTTATGCTATAACAATCAATTATATTAATATTGTTTGGATTTATTTTTCTTATTTTATCATTCATTTCACTAATATAATTGTTGCTTCCGTTTATTATAATTGTTCCATTTTCTAAATCATAATTTGATAAATCTTTTATATTTTTTTCATTCCAATTAATATTTAACATTTGTTTTTTTTCGTCATTATTTAAATTTGTCCTATTTAGCAAAATATTCATGCTATCTGATAAATTTTCTTCTGTTAAAATAACAAATTTATCTTTTTGTATATTATTTTTTATATATGGCAAAAGTATCATTTCTAAATGAAAATCACTTGCATAAAAACAGCAGTATTTCTTTGTTTCATGTTCTTTTGTAATCATAAACATCATCCTTTCGTTTTGGAAAATTTTACCATTATTTCAAAAATATGTCAATAATATTTCAA
>CAKPDO010000016.1 GCA_934148985.1 uncultured Clostridia bacterium | reverse complement strand
AATGGAACTTGGTATGTAGCTCCACCTACTCTTCTTGCTTTTACTTCTAGAACTGGCATTACATTTTCTAAAGCTGCCTCAAAAACTTCTAAAGGTTCTTTACCTTCTTTTTCTTTTATGATGTCAAATGCATCATATACGATTTTTTGAGCAACTGATTTTTTACCATCTAGCATTATGTTGTTTACTAATTTTGTAACAACTTTGCTATTATATATTGGATCTGGTAATACGTCTCTTTTTGCTATAAAACCTCTTCTTGGCACTATTCTTCACTCCTTTACTTTTTCTTATTTTAAAGTTAACAATTTGATTTTTCAAATTGCCAAAAGTTACTCTGATAAGCTTTTTGCTTACCCGTATAATGCTCTATCTATTGCTAAATTTAAGTACCTCAATTTAGTAAGAATAAGCACTATTTATTTTTGGAACTTTTTTATTTTTTTGCACGTTTTGCTCCATATTTAGAACGTCCTTGCATTCTGTCTTTTACACCTGCTGTATCTAATGTTCCTCTGATGATATGGTATCTAACACCTGGAAGGTCTTTTACCCTACCCCCTCTTATTAATACAACACTGTGTTCTTGTAAGTTATGTCCTATACCTGGGATATAAGATGTAACTTCATAACCATTTGATAAACGAACTCTGGCTACTTTTCTTAAAGCTGAGTTTGGCTTTTTAGGTGTTACTGTTTTTACTACAGTACATACTCCTCTTTTTTGTGGTGCTCTATTGTTTGTTAATTGTTTGTTTTTTGAGTTGTATCCATGTTGAAGAGCTGGTGCTGTTGATTTTGTAACTCCTGTTTTTCTTCCTTTTCTTACTAATTGGTTTATTGTTGGCACTTAAATTCACCTCCTAAATTAATTTTTGCCGTTATGGATTTTTCCATAACGGCTTATATTTTATCATTTTTTATTAGGTGTGTCAATGGTTTTGGTGATATTTTCGGGATTTTTATTGTATTATTTTATTAATATATTTCTTTATTTTTTCTTTTTTTATTTATTTTTCTCTAAAATCCAATAAGTTTCATTGTTATCTATATAATAATAAGCTTTTAAATCATTTCTTAAACATATAATAGGCCTATATCCGTATCCCATTCCATTAGCATTTCTAGCACAAATAGTTCTATAAGCTATTGTAAAATATGGAAAAGATAAATTGTCCCACCTTGAATCACCTGTTGTATTAAATTCATTTTCTGATAAAGAAGCTAGCATGTATACACCATCGTCAATAAAATACAAAGAATCTTCAACAAGTTTTGAATCCGTTTCCGCCTCCTCATTCATTGTATAAGAAAAATTTAATTTATTTCGATTAGATAATGGAGTATATCCTATATAATATTTTCCACTCTCTGTTTCATTAGCATAAATATTACAATACCTATCTTCACTAGATTTTATTCCATTTTTTCCATATTTTTGGTTCCAACTCCTAACCCACATTTCAAGTGTAGAAGCTCCGTTAGCATAATTAGCATAATTTGAATCACAAAAATCATTCCATAACTCTGAATTAGTTAAAAGTGAAACATATTCATCTTTTTCCCCAGTATAGCCAGCATTCGTACTCGTTCCTGGCATCCAGTTTGCCTTAAATTTAGAACCCAACGCATTAACCTGAGCATATTCATTCATAATTAAATATACATTTTCGTCATCTTTATAAAAAATCTTCCACGAATCATAAATTTTGTTGTTAATTGTAACACTATATCCACAAAAATCGCCATAATTTTTAGTGTTAACCTCATTTAGAATATTATTTCCTCCCCTTAAAACATTACTTTTTAAATTCTCAGAATTAACAATAGCTCTGTATTTATTTTCGTTATAATCAAATTCTACATAAATGTCGGTATCTTTTAAAATTTCACAATCACCTAAATTTAAATATTTGTACAAATTTTCTTTATAATATTCTTGTTTGGTTAAAACATTTTCACCTGTATTTTCAACAATATAATCTTGTTCGCAATTTACTAATGCTAAATTTAATTGTTCAATCGCAGCTGCTTCTCCATATTTTTCTTTTGCCTCAATTGTCCTACTTAATATTCCGATTTTGGCCTATTAGTACATTTATACTTATCCCAACCAAAATCAAAATAACTATAATTGTCACTACCAAAGCAATTAAAGTTATACCTTTCTCTTTTTTCTTAAATTCGTTCACTTTCATACATTCTCCTTCCTTTGTTACTATCCCAAAATTTATGAATTTTATTCACGTCCGTGCATTCGTATAGATGCGCTTTAGATTTATTATACAAATATCAAAATGAAAAGTCAACATATTTTGCACTTTTTTAAATGCATTTTTATGCATACATACAAATGCATGATAATATACTACTAAAGTTAGGAGATGAACCCCATGTATTTAAAAAGATTAAAAGATTTAAGAGAAGACTTTGACAAAAAACAATTTGAAATAGCCGAACTTCTGGACATTACTCGACAGCAATATAGTCTGTACGAACTCGGAAAACGCGATATTCCCGCCGAATATATAAAAAAACTAGCCAAATATTATAATACATCGTCTGACTATATTTTAGAAATCACAGACGAAATAACTCCGTATATAAACCATGAAACATCAAGAAAAAAAGATATATCAAAAAATTAATTTTGATATATCTTTTTTATTATGAATTGAAAACTCTATCAAATTCTTCACCATCAATTTTCTCTTTTTCAAGCAAAATTCCGGCAACAATATGAAGTTTATCAATATTAGCTGCTAAAATCTCTTTAGCTGTATTATAAGCTCTATCAATTATAGACTTAACTTCTTCATCAATTATAGCTGCTGTTTCTTCAGAATAATTCTTTGTTTGAGCTAGGTCTCTTCCAAGGAATACTTCTCCTTGACCTTGACCATACATAATAGCTCCAAGTCTTGAGCTCATTCCGTAAACAGTTACCATGCTTCTTGCAATTTGAGAAGCTCTTTCGATATCGTTACTTGCACCTGTTGAAATATCATTTAAAATCAAGGCTTCTGCCACTCTACCACCTAAAAGCGATATAATTTGTTCTTCCATTGCTGTTTTTGACATAAATGATTTATCTTCTGTTGGTCTATACATTGTATAACCTCCAGCCATTCCTCTAGGTACTATTGATATTTCATGAACTGGGTCTTGTGTTGGTAAGAACTTACTTACAACTGCGTGACCTGCTTCGTGATATGCAACTAATTTCTTTTCATGGTCGCTTCTTACTTTTGTTTTCTTTTCAGGTCCCATAGTTACTTTAACCATAGCATCCTCAATTTCTTGCATTCCAATTTCAGTTTTATTTCTTCTAGCTGCTAAAAGTGCTGCTTCATTTAATACGTTTTCCAAATCTGCTCCAGCAAATCCTGATGTATTTTTTGCTATAATTCTTAAATCTACATCATCTGCTAGTCTTTTCTTTTTACTGTGAACTTCTAGTATTTGTTCTCTTGCTTTAACATCTGGAGCTCCTACTACTATTTGTCTATCAAATCTTCCAGCTCTTAATAATGCTTTATCTAATACGTCTGGTCTATTTGTAGCTGCTAATACTATAACTCCTTCGTTTGCTGAGAATCCATCCATTTCAACAAGTAATTGGTTTAATGTTTGTTCTCTTTCATCATGTCCTCCACCAAGTCCTGCTCCTCTTTGACGTCCTACGGCATCAATTTCGTCTATGAATATTATACATGGTGCATTTCTTTTTGCTTGTTCAAATAAATCTCTAACTCTTGATGCTCCGACACCAACAAACATTTCAACAAAGTCTGAACCACTTATTATAAAAAATGGTACTCCTGCTTCTCCTGCAACTGCTTTTGCAAGTAATGTTTTACCTGTTCCTGGTTGACCAACTAAAAGCACACCTTTTGGAATTCTTGCTCCCATGTCTGTATATTTTTTAGGATTTTTTAAGAATTCTACTATTTCTTCTAGTTCTTCTTTTTCTTCATCAACACCTGCAACATCATCAAATGTTATTTTATTTTTTTCTGCTGTATTTATCATTCTGGCTCTACTTTTTCCAAATGTCATTGTTTTGTTTCCACCTTGGTTGTTTGCTGGATTCATCATAAAAAACCAGAATATTAAGAATATAACAAGCAATCCAAATGGTGTAATTAAGCTTAATATTGTTATCCAAATTGATTCGGATTCTTCTTCTAAAGCTAAATTACCATTTTTTATATATTGTTCTGCATATGTTACAAAACTATCTAAACTTGGTATATTTACTTGTTTTATTGTTTTCGAATTATCATTTAGAGTAACTTTTGCGCTTCCCCCTCCTGCTGATAATTGTACACTAGATACATTCCCCTCTTCTATGTTTTCAATTAATTCTGAATAGGTCATTTTGTTATTACTATTTTCCATTATCGAAGAAATAACTACTATTAGAATTACCCCTATTATTAGCCATACAGCTAAAGATTTTATTCCATTTTTCACTATTCAATTCCTCCTTATCGCTTGAACTATACCATAACAAATCTAATTTTGCAATAGTTTTTTAACATTATTTTTTTAAAACTTAGCCTCAAAAAAAATCTGATTTTTATTTACTAAAATTTTTATGTTTTTGTTTGGCATTAAGTATTTGTTTCCTACATTTTTTTCACATAGTTTTATTATATCGTCAATATTTACTTTTTCTATGTTTTGTACATTTCCTATAGTTTTACTTATTGTATATATAATAATTCTCTTTTTTATTACAATATCCTGCTCATTAAATTCTTTTAGTTTTAATATAATAAATCCTTTTTCTTCCTTTATTTTTATTTTATTAAAGATTTCTATTGTTCTTTTTTCTAAATATTTATCCTCTTCATCAACAAGTTTAGAGAGTCTATCTATTGTACTTATAATATTTGGATTAAATTTTTCCTTTATATATGGAATTACTATATTTCGAATTTTGTTTCTTGTACAGTCATTTATAAAATTTGTTTTGTCAATTCGTGGCTCTAAATTATTTTTTAAGCAATATTCTTCAATGTCTTTTCTTTCTGTTTCTATAAGAGGTCTTATGTATTTATTTTCTCTTTTCGGTTCAATTCCTTTCAAACCCGCTATTCCTGAACCTCTTAAAACATTCATTATTATTGTTTCTATTTTGTCATTTTTATTATGTGCAATAGCAACTTTATTTGCGCCCTCTTTTTGAAGAATTTCATCAAAAAATTCATACCTTACTGTTCTTCCAGCTTCTTCTGTACCTTGTTTATTATTATTTGCATATTTTTTTACATCTATTCTTTTAACATAGCTTTTTATATTATGTTTTTTACAATAATTTACAACATAATTTTCATCTGAAATTGCTTCTTCTCTTATCAAATGGTTTATATGACAAACGATTATTTCAAAATTCAATTTTTCTCTTAAATCCTTTAATATATCTAGCATGCAAATTGAATCTGGTCCTCCTGATATTCCGCATATTATTTTGTCATTTTCTTCTATTAGCTCATATTTTTTTATTGTATTAAAAACTTGTTCTTTTAGCATTTAAAACTTCTTTCCTTTTTATATTTTTAATCATCATATCCTCTTGCAAGATTTACAAATTTTGTATAATTTCCCATCCATAGTAGTTTTACTGTTCCTGTCGAACCAGCTCTGTGTTTTGCAATTATTACTTCAGAAATGTCTTTTTCTTCACTGTCTGGATTGTAATAGTCATCCCTATATAAAAACATTACAATATCCGCATCTTGTTCTATTGAACCAGATTCACGAAGGTCAGATAACATTGGCCTATGGTCTGGTCTTTGTTCAACAGCTCTTGATAGCTGAGAAAGTGCAATTACTGGAACATTAAGCTCTTTTGCAAGTATTTTTAATGACCTACTAATTTCAGCTATTTCTTGCTCACGGCTTCCATTTTTTCGATTATTGCTTCCTTGTATAAGCTGAATATAATCTATCACAATTAATCCAATATTTTTTTCCATTTTAAGTTTTCTACATTTAGTTCTTATTTCCATTATCGAAATTCCTGGCGTATCATCTATATATATGCCAGAATCAGAAATCGGACCTACAACACTTGCAAGTTTACTCCAATCATCTTCTTCAAGTTTACCTGTCATTATTTTATTACTGTCAACCATTGCTTCAATACATAAAATTCTGTTTACCAACTGGTCTTTTGACATCTCTAAGTTAAATATGGCTACAGGAGTATTCGACCTTATTGCCGCATTTGCTGCTATATTTAAAGCAAATGCTGTCTTTCCCATAGCTGGACGTGCTGCAATCAATATCAAGTCTGACCCATGTAGGCCTGCTGTTTTATCGTCTAAATCTACAAATCCTGTTGGAACACCTGTTATTTTTGATTTTTGATTATATAATTCCTCAAGCTTTGTAAAGCTTTCTATTAGTACATCTTTTATAGGTGTATAACTTTTTTGATTTTTATTTTGTATTATATCAAATATCTTTTTTTCCGCTCCAGCCATTATGTCTTCAACATCTTCTGTTGGATTATATCCTAGGTCAATTATTTCGTTTGCTGTTTTTATTAGTTTTCTTAGTGTTGCTTTTTCTTCTACTATGTCAATATATTTTTGAACATTTGCTGTTGTTGGGACTTTATCTGGCAATGTTGCTAGATACTCAAATCCACCAACTTTTTCAAAGTCCCCCATTGACGATAACTCATCTTTTAGAGTTATTAAATCAACTGGTTCTGACCTATTATATAAATTCACAATTGCTTCAAATATTAACTTATTATCTTCTCTATAAAAACTTTCCGGTTTAAGTTTTTCAACCGCTGCCATTACTGCCTCACTATCTGTTAGTGTACTTCCTATTACCGCTTGCTCAGCTTCTATATCATGTGGTGGTATTTTTCCTAGTTCCATTGTTCTTGCTTCCTTCCCCTTTGGCCAGTCACTTTTGTCCCATTTGCCAGTGCCAAAGCTACTCTCCAATAACATCTACCTTAACTGTTCCAACAACTCCTTCATATAGTCTTATTGAAACATTTGTAGTTCCAAGTAATTTTATTGCTTCTTTTAGTTCTATTTTTTTCTTGTCTACTTTGATGTTATATTCTTTTTCAAGTTTCTCAGCAATTTCTTTGCTTGATACTCCTCCGAATACTTTTCCATTTTCTCCCGCTTTTACTTTAAATCTTAGTCTTATCTTTGACATTTTCTCGGCTTGCTTCTCTGCTTCTTCTTTTTCTACATCTTTTTTATATTTTTCGGATTCTTTTTTTGATTTTAGTTTTGCAAGATTTTCATTATTTGCTTCTACAGCTAAATTTTTTACAAACAAGTAATTTCTTGCATATCCATCTGATACATTTATTATTTCGTCTTTTTTTCCTATTGATTTTATATTTTCTTTTAGTATTACTTTCATTTTGTTTACCTCCCTATTATGCAACTTTTTCAGTATAATTTATTACTGTAATTTCAGTAATTGCATTTCTTACAGAATTCACCAGTTTTTCGAGTTGCTTTGCAACCTCATTACTATATGTAATTTCACCACATTGTTTACATACTTGTGATGGAACATTTTTTATAATAATAATACAATTATCTAGTTCAACCATAAAAGTCGTCTTTTTATCTTCTAAATCTCCTTTACACATAAAACAATTCATATTAATTCTCCCTTCTTGTTTTAAAATCTGATTTCCATTTTATATTATCTGGATAATATGCTGTTATTATCCAAAGTTCCTTTTCATTAGCTCCACATACTACATGTATTACATCTTTTTTTATATTTAATCCATATACTAAACAACTTGGATATGGGTAATCATCTTGATATTCCTCAATTATTTCACCACTTAAAAGTGCATTTTCTACATCTTCCTGACTTATATTTCTTTGAAACAGTCTTATTATAACATGATTAGTCCAACGGATTTTTCCATCTGTAATAAATTTTCTTATTTTTTGGATATTTAATGTTTCCATACGTTCCTCCCTATTTTAGCTTGCTATATATTATCATACTTTTATAAAAATTTCTATACATATCACAAAAAATTCAAAAAAGGCAACTATGTCCTACCATAATCGCCTTAATTTTCATTCTCCTCAAAATACTCGCCAATTCTCTCTTTAAGTTCTTCCTTAACCTCGTCCATACTCTTTCCTTCAACCTGAGCTCCTGCCAAAGTGATATGACCTCCGCCGCCCATTTTCTCAAGAATAACTTGAACATTAATGTCACCAATCGAACGTCCGCTAATAGTAATTTTTTCGCCATCGTTTCCTAAGACAAAAGATGCTGTAATATTACCTATTGCTAAAAGTTGGTCGGCTGATTTAGCACAAATTATATTAGCTTCTTTGTCATTTTGGTCATATATTGCAATTCCAATTGTATCATTTACAACCTCTGTAGTTTTAATTATTTCGGTTATTTTTTTATATGTTTCTAAATCATTTTGGAACCATTTTTTTACTCTAATTATATCAACACCGCTTTTTCTTAAATATGCTGCTGCCTCAAATGTACGTACTCCTGTTTTAAATGTAAAGTTTTTGGTATCCATCATTATTCCAGCATATAAAGCTTCTGCTTCAATTCTCTTTAATCTAGTTGTAACTTGAGTGTATTGTAGAAGTTCTGTCACAAGTTCTGCTGCTGATGAAGCATATACTTCATGAAATGTAAGTATGCTCTTAGTTATAAAGTCTGGGCTTCTTCTATGATGGTCTATTATTGCAATTTGATTTGTTTTTTCTAATAATATTGGGTCTTCTACATAGCTTGTCTTGTGTGTATCTACTATAATTAACAAAGTTTTTGGTGTTATTTTTTCTTCCGCAATTTCCTTATTTATTATAATTTCTTTATATTCTTCGTCTTCATCTAAACTTTTTTTGATATTTCCAAGTGCCATTGTGTTCATATTTGTTACAATATATGATGGTTTTCCTAAGTTTGTTGCTAATCTATACATTCCTATTGCTGAACCTAATGCATCTATATCAGCATTTGTATGTCCCATTATCATTACTTGTTCATTTTCTTGTATTAATTCTTCTAAAGCGTGTGCTACAATTCTTGCCTTTACTTTCGTCCTTTTTTCAACTTCTTCTGCTCTACCACCGAAAAATTGATATTTTCCATTTTGCCTGATTGCTGCTTGATCTCCTCCACGTCCAAGTACAACATCCATTGTATTTAATGCTGATTGATATTTTTCTTTATCAGTTTCCCCTTCATTTGATATTGCTATACTTAACGTAAGTTGAGCCCTGCCTTTTATGTTTATTTCTTTTATTGTATCTAATATATTAAATTTATTTTCTTTTATTCGTTCTAGATATTTTTGTTCAAATAAATATACAAATCTATCTCTATCTGATTTTACAACAATTCCCTCTGTTTCATTTGTCCATTCATATATTGCCTTTTCAATTTCTGCTATTACTCCTTGCCTTATGTCCATATCTATTAATCCGCATTGTTTCTTCATAGTTGTCTATCATTATTATTCCTACACAACTCTTGGAATCGTTATATTCTTTTTGAAGTTTTAGAGCATCTGTTTCATCAAGAAAATATAAAATCATCATATATTTGTCTTCTCTTTTTCTTTCATGATTTCCAGATTTCACAAATTCTCCAAGGATTTTGTATGTTTTGTTTTCTACTTTTAAACTTCTAATTATAGATTTATCTTTTTTGTCTTCTCTTGCATTTATTTCATCATTTATATTGTCTAGTAATTCACTTATATAATTATTTATATCTATATTGGCAAATTCTGATACAAATTTTGTGCTTTTCCATATTATATTTCCATCTGTTTCTACTATTATTAGTGGGATTGGCGAATATATTAAACTATTTTTTGCTGCTGAATTTACATTTAGGGTCAAATCTTGTAGGTGCTGTGATATTTCACTTTTCCTCTTGTTGTTGGCAAAATAAGTGTACCCTAATATTGCTATAAATATTATAATTGAGGGTATTATAAATTTTGGTTTTTGTATACATATTGCTACTAATAAAATGAATATTATTACTAAATATATTTTTGTTCTTGATACTAAACTATCAAATAATTTTCTATTACTATTTTGCAAGTTAATGTCTCCTTTATTTTCTAATGTGTATATTTTACCGCAAATTAGGCTTTTTGTCAATTTTTTATGTTGTCATTTTTAAAAGAACATATAAAATGTATAAACAACATCTTATATGTTCTTTTTTAATAATTTATTAATTTAAAAATACTATCTAAGTTTTTTAAAGATATTCCAGAAATACTTGTTATCACAACAGCTAAAATAACAACCAATGCTGATAGAACTCCTGTAACTACCAATACAAGTTTGTCTGTACTTTCTAAATCTAAAGAATCTCTATATGCATTTATTAAGGCAAATGAAGCATAAACAGATGTTGCATATATAACTAACCAACCTAAAGGCGCGTATATTAAAGCTACTATCTTACTTACAATAAATCCAACAATATATATAATTATAACATTATTCACCATAGACAAATTGCTTGAATATTCTTTTTCGTTTTTCACAGCTTTAGCAATAATGTACAATATCAAAGCTCCAACTGCAATAGCAATAGCTATTATAACCCATGATTTAAAAAATTTACTTATCATCTCAGCATTTTTTATAGCTTCCCATCTTTTATCCCATAAATCTGATGAAGAGCTACTTGAATACCATAAATTCTTTTTAGAATATTGTGAAAAGATTTTAGCTATCGATAAAATGACATTTATTAAAGCCATTACTCCTGATATTATTGCAAGTTTTATTACACCTTTTTTCGTATCTTCGTTTTCTGCTTTTTCTAATATTGTTGTCACTGGATTTTTTACTTTTTCTAATATATTTCCTATCATTTTTCTCCTACTTAATTAACATCGAAATTATTGAACCAACTCCAAATATTATTGCTGCAATTCCTCCTATTAAAAGAAATAATGCATTCTGATTTGATTTATTAATTAAATCTTCCTCTGACTTTGTAGTTACAATAAATGGCTTCTTGCCATCTTGTGGTTTTCCTACATGGATTTTATCACCAACTTTAAATGCTTCTCCTATAACATATAAACTTTGATTTGCATTTATTGTCTTTTCTGTCATTCTAAAACCTAGTGTTTCGCTTCCATATCTATTCCATGAAAAAGAATTAAAATATCTGTAATTTCCAAGATTTCCTTTAGGTTCAAATCTATCAAAAGTTTTTGGTATATCTAAATTGCATCCTATTCCGTTTATTTCAAGTATTACAGCTTCTTTTGTGCTATTATCTGTCATTGATATTTCTTGGCTTGTCTTTTCATTTGAAATTGTGTTTTCTTGTTTTCTTGTTCTATCTCTTAAAACTCCATTGTTATCACGATATTGTTCTCTTATTTCGGTAACTTGTGCTAAGCTTGATTCGCAATAAGCAACTTTTCTATCTGAAAACGGAGCTTCTACTAAATCGTTTGAAACCACTGTTCCTTTTAATTCAACAAATTCTCTATAATTTTCTCCTAATCCATTTGCATCCATTTGTTTAAACATATCTTTCAATTCCGATATCGTTTTTGTTTGCATATACTTAATTTCAGTTACACTATTTTGTGTTTTAGGTCTAAAATAAAAAATTGCTGCTAGCCCTCCTGTGATTAAAATAAGTGCTACTATAATGTTCATTAGTTTCCTCCTAGTTATTATTCATTTCTCTTTTTAGTTTTTCAAGTTCTTCATTTACACTGTTTTCTCTATCCATTTTAGCAAATGGGTCATTTTCACTTTCTTGAACCCCTGATATTTCTGAAAAAGCATTTGCTTGAGCTTCTTTTTGTTCAATTTTTTGTTCCATTTTGTCCATTTTAGCAAAAGCACTTTTGCTGTCCATATTTCCTAATGTTTTAGCCATTTGTGATTTTGCATCTGCCATTTGACTTCTTGCTGTAAGCATAGCTTGTTTGCTTCTTGCTTCTTCCAATTTCTGTTTCAAAACATCAATTTGAGATTTAATCTCATTTACTTGTGTTTCCATTGAATCTGTCATCTCTTTATATTGTGCTACCATTTTGTCTTGTTTTACCTTATTTTCTAATGCTTGCTTTGCCAATTCTTCATTACCTTGAGAAAGACAAGCTCTTGCTTTTTCTTGCCATACATTCGATTGCTCTTGTGCATTTTCCAATTGTTTTTTTACTTGATTAAGGCTTCCCATTGCTGTTCCTAATCCTTGTGTCGCCTTTCTTAATTGATCTTCCATATCAATTATTATTTGTTTCACCATTTTTTCAGGATTTTCAGCTTTATCAATTAAATCATTGATATTTGATCTTACTAAATCACTTATTCTTTCAAAAATTGCCATATTAAATTCCCCCTAATTTTAATCTCTTTTTTTAAATAATGTTTTTAACAACAATCCAGAACCTGCTGCTGCCATTCCAAAAATTAATATATAATCAAACATTGAAGTTGTAACAAAATTTATTCTAACACTCATAATAATTGTTACTACTATAAATATTACACTTAATGTTATTATAAATTTAGGTATAATTGACTTTGAATTAAAGAAATACCATATTATTCCTATTATTAATGGAATAGTAATTGTTCCAGATGACAAATCAAATCCACCAATTCTCCATATATACCAACTACTATGGACCATTACTCTCTTGCTTAACATAAATAAACCTACTCCTAATAAAATTAGGCCCAAAAAGAATTGTAGTAATTCATTATCTCCGGAGCTTTTATTATCTTGATTTGGAGCTTTCAATTCATTTAGTTCTTGGGATATTTTTTTGCCATTCTTCTCCATATTAACCTCCTTTATTTCATTCTTTTTTTATTATATCAATTTTCAAAATTTTAATCAACCCCAAAAACATTACATTTGTGTTACATTTATATTACATTTTTATTGCATCGTCTGTTCTTCCCCAATACTTTCCAACACATCATAAATAATTTTAACAATAACACCATCCTCATGTTCTTCCGTATCAATTCTTGTATCAAAAATTTCCTTTTCTCCAAATTCCTTTTTAGTATCTAAAGTAAGCTCATTTTTACCAATCTCTATTGCCTCTTCAAGTGTATAATTTCTGTTTTCTTCTTGATTAAAGAATTTTATTTCTTTAGACTTTTGATACGAAACAATTGCCTCCACTTCTCCTAGACTATGTACATACCTAGTGTCTGTATATTTTCCCTCCATATATCCAGCAATCAAAATATCACCTTTTTGTACTTGGTCGCCAACTTTCACAATGGCTGTTCCATTTTGTGCAATTATTTTCTTTATTATACCTGCCTTTGATGCAACTATATTGCAATAATCCGAATTATCAATTATATTTGGTGCCTTATCAGCTTTCACAATGTTAATTTTTATATTAGTACCTTCTATGTCAATTCCAACCCAAGCTATATCATCTCTTTTGAGTCTTAATTCATTTATAACTTTATCTGTATCAATTTTATCTTTTTTTACTCCTTTTGTAATTCCAAGTGCCTCAATATCTTCTTCAATATTTTCTAATTTCAAATCATCTTTTATAGAAATTTTAACACTCCATACATATTTTGAACTTACAAATATAGATAATACTATTAAAATTAAAAACAGAACAAAAATTTTTCTTTTTTTATATCTATTAAGAAAAAAAGGAATTCCCCTTTTTCTTAAAATTCTCACTTTACAATTAGTTTTTCTAGCGACTTGTGAAATCTTTTTAAAATCATTTATTCCTATATTTAAATATAATTTAACCCCCTTTTCTCTTTTTAAATTCCATATTAAAATTTTATTATTAGTACATATATTTATAAATCTTTCGATATAATATCCCTCTACTTCAATTCTTACATATCCTAAAAGTATTCTTACTAATAATTTTACGAACATATATCCTCCCCAAAAACTAGCTATCTAGTGTTCTTTCAATTTCTATAGATTCTATTTTTCCTATAATTTTCAAATTATCTTCTGTCATTTTTTCAAGTCGCAAATTTATTCCATGAATATTTACAATTCCGATATATGTATTTACCCTAACATAATAATCTTCATATTCCAAAATTCCTTTATAATTCTCAATTATCATATCTTCAAAACCTGTTATTATAAAATTTGGAATGTTCGTATAAATTTCTTTAGGAATTTCTAAAATATCATTGATTTTCCTCTTTCTCATACTTTTGCTCCTATCTAAATTCTTCTAGACTTTTGATTTCATACCCCTCTTTTTTTATATTATCCACCATTTCTCCTATAATTTCAGAATTCGTTTTTGAAGTTGCATGTAATAACATTATTTCTCCATTATGCAAATTTGAAATTATTTTTTTCATCGCATCTTCTTTTGCTGGCTGTTTGTCATCATTCCAATCCACATATGCAAAACTCCACATTACAGTTTTAAACCCTAGTGAATCTGTAAGACTTAATGTTCTTTCACTGAATTCTCCTTTTGGTGGTCTCATATATTTCATCTCATATCCAAATTTTTCGTATAATGCTTGGTTTAATTTCATTAATTCCGTTTTTACTTCTTCGTCTGATAATTCTGGCATACTTTTGTGATTAACTGTGTGGTTTCCTACAATATGTCCCTCGTCAATCATTCTTTTCACCAAATCTTGTGCCGTATTTAGATAGTGCGCTGTTATGAAAAATGTTGCTTTTACATTTTTTTCTTTTAAATCATCCAATATTTTTGCTGTGTATCCTCCCTCATATCCCAAGTCAAATGTTAAATAAATATTTTTTTCTTCATTGTTTCCCATCGCCATTCCATTATATTTATCAATTAATCTTTTATTTTCGGTTCCTAAATCTGGCTGATTATGATTATCACTTCTTTTTATTCCCCAACCTATTTTTTTATTACTTAACACTTCACCTGATGTTTGTTCTGTAGCTTTAGGCCCTATTATTACCGTCAGTGTTAATATTGCAAGAGTTAGAGTTATCCCTGTAATTATTTTAGTTGTATTTTTTGATTTTTTTATATGTAACATAATAATCTCTCCTTAATACTTTTTTATAATTTTATGTATTAAAAGAGAGATTATTACTTTATTTTTGAAAATTATGTAAACTTTTCAATTATTACTATAAAATACATTTTTCGTATTCAAAAGCATAAACTGTTTTATGTTCACCATCTAAAAAATATTGATGGTATCATATTTACATTTTTTTACTTTTATTCTATAATCATTTTATATCTACGGAAAATATCAGTTTTTTCGAGATTTTTCTTTTTTTGAAACTGTATATTTTTTCCAAATATTTATGTATGAGAGGAGATTTCTATGTTAAATTTTGTAATATGTGATGACAATTTAAACGCCCTGAATAAATTATCTCATATGTTTGAATCTGTATTTTTAAAATATGATTTAGAAGCCAAAGTTGCTTTTAAAACTACTTCTGACTCGGAATTATTTTCATATTTAAAGGAACATCCTGTAGATGTTATTATTTTGGATATTAATTTAAACAATTCTAAATTAACTGGATTAGATATTGCTAATAAGCTAAGAAAAGAGAACAACAATGCTTATATTATTTTTACAACTGCACATGCTGAATACGTTTTTCTTGCATATAAATGTAAAACTTTTGATTTTCTATGTAAACCTGTAGCTCAAGAACGTTTGGAAGAAACTGTTTTAAGATTATTTGATGATATAAAAAACAATTCTTCTGGCAAAAGCTACATAAGGTTAGATAATAAAAATACTATTATCAATGGAAATGAAGTTCAATATATTAAAAGAGATGGAATGAAAATTATTTTCCACACTAAATCAAGAGATTATGAAATCTATAGTTCTTTCGCTAAAATTCAAGAACATTTACCAAATAATTTTGTTAGATGCCATAAATCATTTATTGCTAATGTGAATAATATAGAAAAACTTGAGCCAGCATCTAATTTAATATATTTTAAAGATAATGATACTTGCGATATTGGTCCTAAATACAAAGAAGATTTTATGAAAGGAGTGAGTGCATATGGATGTTTTAAATAATTTTTGGGAATTAATGACTACAGAGAATGAAATATTAACTAAGATTGTAACTACATTGCCTGTACTTCTTGAAACATACCTTGTTTTTAAACTATTAGCCTATACTTTACAGCTAAACTATAACAAAACGCAACAACTTACTTATATGTTTCTATTCGCTATTGTTTCTACATTTTGTAAATTTACTATACCTAGTCCATTTAATACTTTTATAAATTATTTTACTATGTTTATTATTGTAAAATTAATTTTTAAAACTTCACCCTTAAAAACCTTACTAGCAGTTATAATTCCAACAATTGTATTTGCTT
The DNA here is from genome assembly GCA_934148985.1 of uncultured Clostridia bacterium. Lineage (GTDB taxonomy): Bacteria > Bacillota > Clostridia > TANB77 > CAG-508 > CAG-269. Next base: position 14,430 of record CAKPDO010000016.1, on the reverse strand, counting down.
TAATTAGCACATTAATTTTAAACCCTTTTTTAAAATTAATGAATATTTCTACAGAACAATTAAATACTATTCCAATTATAGGGTTAGCTTATCTATTTATTTTATATTTCTTTGTTTTTATGATAATTGAATTATTAAAAATAAAGAAAATGCATTTTAAATTAATTGATAACTTAACTAAAAGCAATAAGCTTTTAATATTTTTTAATTTATTTTTAGGAATTATCACTTTGTGTACGCAAGCCCTACTAACATATTATTATATTAGTATTTCTCCATTATTTATTAATATATTAAACCTTATCTTACTACTTTCGTATTTTGTAATAAGCTTGTATAGTCTTACTAAAACAATGCAATTGCAAAATAAGGAAGTTGAGTTGCAAAATGCGGAAACATATAATGCTACACTTTCAATTTTATATGATAATGTAAAAGCTTTTAAACATGATTTTGATAATATGGTATTTACAATTGGCGGATTTGTTAATACCAACGATATTGATGGATTAAAAAAATATTATACAAGTTTAGAAAAAGAATGCCAAAGTGTAAACAATGTATCTTTGCTAAATCCTATTCTAATCAATAATCCTGGAATATATAATTTACTTACAGCCAAATATCAAAAAGCGAAAAAGCAAAATGTTGAAATACAATTAGATTTTTTCTTTGACCTTAGTAAACTCCATATGCCAATATATGAATTTTCAAGAATGCTTGGAATATTTTTAGATAATGCAATTGAAGCTGCTTCTGATTCAAACGAGAAAATCATAAAAATTATGTTTCGTGATTCTTCCAAATCTTGTGTGCAAATTATCCAAATAGAAAATTCTTATGCAAATAAATCTGTTAATACTAAATTAATCTTTGAAAAAGGTGTAACAGAAAAGGAAAATCACCAAGGTATGGGTTTATGGGAAGTTAGAAAAATTTTAAAACATAATAATAATATTAACTTAATAACCGAAAATAATGATGAATTTTTTAAGCAATGCTTAGAAATATATTACTAAAAGGAGTATTTAAAATACTCCTTTTTCCCATTTTTCTTAATCTTTTTTTATTAAAGATGCTGGCATTTTGGGTTGATGAAATACCCAAAGTAGATTGCAAGCAGTATTAGTTGATTTTGCATATTTTTCTGAAATCTTTGCTAAAAATTTTAACATAATAAATTCCTCCCCTTTATGTACAAAATTTTATATAATAAAAGATATTGCCGGCTTAATATCCTTTTATTATTCTAAATATTAGAAATACAATCATCTTTGTATACTTCATAGCCATACTTATTTTTTGTTAATTTGTATGCAAATCTGGTGATTGTAATGCTTTGGACTAAATATCCAAAAATCAAAATATTAGAGATTTCATTATTAGGTATAATGCATGCCACAAAAATTGCAATGCTTAAAAATATGTAAGATAAAATCTTCTTTCGTTTTCTTTCTTTTTTTGAAAGTATAGGAATGTTTTCTGTATCTGCTGGTGCATACAAATGGACCATTATCATTCCGAATATCCAGACTGATACGGCAATTATACATTTTAAAATTTGGTTGCTGAAAATGATATAATTTGATATTTTTGCTACGCCCGAGTAGATAAGTGTTGTTCCAACTATACATCCAATATGTGTTTTTAAGTGAAATCCTCCAGAAACAGCCCTGTATGGTAATAACAAAATTACAGTTAATAAAGTTAGTTTAAAAACTCCTAAAAAATATGATAATCCCAAAATAATAAAAGTTTTAGGTAGTTCACCTATAATTAGGTGCAAACCATAATTTATTATTTCTGCTCTTTCGTCATCAACCTCTGGCATTTCTTTTCGTATTTTGTTGGTTAATAATAAACATATTTTGTCTATCATCTTTTCACCTCGCTTCTCTTAAGCTTGATTACATTTTAGCATAACTTTTTGAAATTTATTCTTTCCTTTTACAAAAAAGCATTTTCTATTTATGAGTTTTTCTGCTTTTCATTTTGTAAAAAAATTTAGGTACTTTATATAATTTTAGCTAAAATAAAAAGTGTAAAACAATTTATTATGTTTTACACTTTTTTATTTTTAAATTATTTTATAAACTAATTCCTAAGAAACTTAACACAAAATCAAATATGTAATAGATTGCTTCAATTTTTATAAATAGCTTTAATGCCTTTTCATTATCTTCTTCCCCAAATGATTCTTTTACTGCAAAGAATAATAGCATTGTTGACATTATAGATAAAATTGAACCTATTGGACTTGTTATATATGTTACTTTGCTTGATATATAATATAATAATCCCAAAATTGATGAGATGACTAATGGTATTCTTGATATTGCTACTGGTATTAATGTACTCATAAATGATTTTATTTTTCCTTTATTTAATGTATATATTATTCCTGTCATTACAAATACTTTAAGCACTGGACTTAATGTAGCTTTAATAAGTCCCAAAAAACTAAATTTGTAATATGTAAAGCAAATTGGGTCTAATATTTTTCTTAATCCTTGGCTGATTGCCCATATTACAACAATCACAAGTGCTAATACCATATATTTATTGTGTTCATCATTTATTATTTCTTTCATTGTTTCAATTGGGCCTGAAATTAAATTTTTTATTAAATTTTTTCCGCCTTCTGTTTGTTCTTTCACATTTGTCTTTTTAAATTCTTCTTTTGCTTGTTTTATTGCATCTTTTGCTTGACTTTTTAAATCGCTTTCATTTGAATTTACGTTTTCATTTTCATTTTGTTTTTCGTTTTCATTTGCATTTACATTTTCATTTCTACTTTCGTTCTCGTTTTCTTTTACATTTTCGTTTTCATTATTATTTTCTTCCATTTTTCTTTTTGTATAAAGTTATTTTACTTTATACGCTCCTTTCCTTTTATTTTCTTTCTATTCATGGCATTTCACCCTTTTTCGCCATAATTCGAATTTATTATACATTAATCACTAATAAATTTCAATATTTTTAATTTATATTTTCAAAAAAATGCTATGTCGAAACTAATCTCCAGATACTTTATATTCTATGTCCTCCATAAAAGGAAAAATCTCTTTAACCCTTTTTAGTGTAAGCATTGTTGTCTTAGGATGTGGACTTTTTGTATTTTCACTTATAAGTTTTTGAGTATAGCAATTTTTAGCTGTTCTAAATAATAAATATCTATTTCTAACATATGTATAATAAATTTGATATCCATTTCTTAAATCTTCATACATCATTTCAAAAGTATAATTTTCCATGTTTTCGCTCCTTTCTCGAAAGGGACCGGGTCTTTTGGGGCCAATTGCACAAAAAAGACCCGGTCCCTTTTGTCCCTTTTTTTCTATTTTATCATCTCTAAAAATTCGTCTTCGGTCAAAATTTGAGTTCCAAGGCTTCTTGCTTTTTCAAGCTTGCTTCCTGCATCTTCTCCTGCTAGCAAATATGAAGTCTTTTTAGATACAGAACCAGACACTTTTCCTCCAAATTTTTCTATTATATTTCCGAGCTTCTTCACGAGTGAATTTTTCTAAACTTCCAGTAAGTACAAATGTTTTTCCCTCAAATCTATTATCCTCATTTTCACTTTCTTCTGCTTTTGTATTTACTCCTGCAAGTTTTAATCTTTCAATTAAGTCTTTTGTTTGAGAAGCTTGAAAGAATTCTACAATACTTGATGCCATAATTGGTCCAATATCATTTATTTCTGATAATTCTTCTAGGCTTGCATTCATCAAATTGTCTATATTTTTAAATTTTTTTGCAAGAACTTTTGAAGCTTTTCCACCTATATGAGTTATTCCTAAAGCTGTAATTAATCTATATAAGTCGTTTTGCTTGCTATTTTCTATAGCATTTATTAAATTGGTTGCAAATTTTGTTCCATTTTTCTTTAATCCCTTAACATCTTCTAATGTTAAATTATAAATATCTGCAACATTTGCAATTAATTTTTTATCCATTAACTGGTCTATTATGTTCTCCCCCAGACCATCAATATTCATTGCTTCTCTCGAAACAAAATGCACAAGATTTCTATATAATTTTGCTGGACATTCTATTCCTGTGCATCTTACTGCTGATTCTCCCTCTTCTCTAACTGTTTTTGCTCCACATACAGGGCATATTTCAGGCATTTTGAATTCTTTTTCTGTTCCATTTCTGTCTTCTTTTATAACTTTTACAATTTCTGGAATAACATCTCCAGCTTTTTGAATTACAACTGTATCCCCTATTTTTATTTCTTTTTCCTTTATAAAATCTTCATTATGAAGTGTTGTTTTTGATATTGTAGAGCCTGCAACACTTACTGGTTCTAAGATTGCAAGTGGCGTTATTACTCCAGTTCTTCCGACATTACATACAATATCTATTAATTTTGTTTTTTTCTGTTCTGGCGGATATTTATACGCTATTTGCCATCTTGGATTTTTTGCTGTAGTTCCTAAAATATCCCTAAATCTTAGGTCATCAACTTTTATAACCGCCCCATCTATTCCAAATGTTAGGCTATTCCTTTTTTCTCCTATTTTCTTTATTGCTTCATTTACTTCTTGTTCATTTTTACATAAAATTTTTATAGGATTTATGTTAAATCCTAATTTTTCCAAATATTTTAGTGCCTCATAATGTGATGAAATTTCTTTGCCTTCTATTTTTTGAATATTATATACATAAATATCAAGTGGTCTTTTTTTTGTGATATTACTATCTAATTGTCTTAGTGAACCAGCTGCTGCATTACGTGCATTTGCAAATGTTTCCTCCCCTTTTTCTTCTCTTTCTTGATTCATTTTTTCAAAGTCTTTACTACTTATAAAAACCTCTCCACGTACCGTAATTGTTACTTTTTCTGTTAATTCTTTTGGTATATTTTTTATTGTTTTTAAGTTTTCTGTAACATCTTCTCCGACTAGCCCATTTCCTCTTGTTGAGCCTCTTACAAATATTCCATCCTTATATTCTAGAGATGCTGTTAATCCATCAATTTTGGTTTCTACAACAAAGTTTTTATTTTCTATTTCATTTTCTTCTGCCTGTGTTTGTATTTTGTTTACATAGTCATCTATTTCTTCTAAATTAAAAATATCTTGCATACTTAGCAGTGGCACTTCATGTTGGACCTTGTTAAATCCGTGATTTTACTGTTCCACCTACATGTTGAGTGTATGATTCTTTTTGTATAAATTCAGGATACTTTTTTTCAAGTTCTTTTAATTCTAACATTAACATATCATACTCAAAATCACTTATTTCTGGATTATCTTCATCATAATATTTTTGTGCATAATATGATGTTTTTTTAGTTAATTCTTCCATTCTTTTTTTGGCTTCTGTCTTATTCATTGATAATTCCCTCCTAAAGCTTTTGTTTTTTAGTATTATATATTATTAAATAAAAAAAATAAAGGAATTTTAAAAATTCCTTTATTTTTTTAGTCTGCTCTTGCTTCTACTATTAATCTTCCATCCAAGTCATCTGTACAAGAATATAATGTTATTTCTCTTTTTCCATCTGTATCTCTATTATAAAAAGAATTATCATTCTCAGTTGTAATGAATATGTTGTATACTTTATATTCAACTTTGCTTCCATTTAGATCTGTTATATATATTTTATCTCCATTAGCTAATTTTTTGTTGTCTGAAAAGAATGTTCCGTTTCTATAATTATGCCCAGCAATTACTATATTTCCTTCTGTATTTAATTTTGTATTTAGTGGATATTGTACAGCAACTGCAACTTCGATTTTGTTATTGCTTGCTGGTCCCTCTAATATAGGCATATTAACATTTGTTTTTGGGATTTCTATCGTTCCCAAAACATTAAATCCTTTGTATGTTCTTGTTTTACTAGAATTATTTGAACTAGTATCAGCGGCTGCAATATTTTCTGATATGCTTCCTGGATTTGTGATATTTTCTGTACTTGTTGTATTTCCTGTGCTTGCTGTATTTTTTACTTCTTCAACAAATGAAGATACATATTTATTTGCATCATCTACTTTTGTTGTGCTTTCAAAATAATTATAACCTAAATATCCTCCTAATCCTATTATTGCAACTATTATTACTATTAATAATACTGTTAAAAATTTACTATATTTTGTTTCAAACATATTTTATCCCTCCGTTTTTTTAGATATTTATATTATAACATATATTTTATTTATTGTACATATTTTTTTTGACGTCTTTTTTCATAAATTGTCTAAAGCCTCATATAATCGTAGTTTTATCTTGCATATTTTATTTTGCCTAAACACTAAATACCACAAATATATTAATATTGCTAAAATTGCTATATTTTTACAGTAATATATGTATATGCTTGATAAAGATGTAATCAAAAATAACATTGCATTTGATATTATATTTGTGTACCATATTGCTTTTTTTCTTTTTATTGTTAAGCACAATAATGACTTTAAAATTCTTCCACCATCTAATGGATATATGGGTAATAAGTTAAATATTACAATAATAATATTTGCATATATTATATTACTAAGTTTTTCATTTTGAAATATCAATGTTATTAAAATTACTAATATGTTTACTAATGGACCTGCTAATGCTACTATTATTTTTTTTACTTCTAATATGTTTGATTTTAGTATTTTTTTGTTATAATCTAGTTCTGTTAGATTAAATTCTATTGAAAATCCAGTTGGTAATATTGATATCCCTTTTACTTTCATTTTTAGTAGTATTCCTGCTAGCAAATGCCCTAATTCGTGTAAAAATGCAAATAACATTATTATTGAGTATATTTCAATTTGCCTTGTACAATATAATATTATTAAAAAAATAAATATTTTTAAATCTATTCTAAAAACCATACTTTTAATTATTTAAAATTAGTTGAATACAAACTAATTTATCCCCTCTTTTTTCTTTTTAATTATATGTTATCTTTGGGTTTTTATTGCAAAAATATTTAAAACTTATAATGTTCTATATGGGTCGTCATCTTCCTTATCTTTATTAGCTTTAAGCCTATCTTGCCAAATTTTTATTTTTAATTTTTCACTATCTGTAATTTCTTTAAAACTTTTACTTGTTTTTTCTTCATCATTACTTATTTCAAAATCTGGTTCCATTTCTTCTTTAATATCTTTTATTTCAAAATTGTTCTTTTCTTCAAATCTTTCCTTTCTTAGGGAATACATAAATTGCATCTTTTTTAATTCGTTTTCTTTAGCTTTCCTTTTTTCAAAAATAATTCTCCTCTGTGATTGACATTTTCTCACAGCCTTATTATTTTTTCTTTCTTTTTGATACGCTTCTTCAAAATCCAGTAAGGTTGTGCTATTTTTTATATATGCTTCAAAATAAATATTATCTAAATTTCCTTTTTTTAGTACTTCTACTTTTATATCTGGCATGTAAGGAATGTCATCATTATTTCTTGCTCCGAATTATTGCCCATCCCGTATGTTTTCCATTCTTTTTTGCATCTCTTACAATTTTAGGGTCAAGGAAAATAATATCTCCGTAATCTATAATATATCTTGGTCCATTATATTTGGGCATTTTCCTGTTTAATTTTAAATTATCCGGTTTTTCATAATATTTCTCAAAATCAATTCCGTTTTCTTCTAAAATTCCTATATTTTCTTCTTTAGGGTCTAGCCAAATTCCTCCATTTTTTCTAATTACATTATACATTTTTTGTACATCTTTTTGAGTTATATTCTCCGTTCTCGCCCTTTCAGAAATATAAATATTAATTTCTTCTTTCGTTTGTTCATCTTGGTATATGACTCCTTTGTATTTTGGATTTAACCTATATGGTACCTCTAGAACTTTATGGTCTTTACCCATAGATCTTTCTATCTTTACAACTGCTTTTCCAACTCCTATTGTCCAAAAATCTTGCCCACTACCTAAATATATTACATCATCATCAGATAATTCTTGAATTGACATTAATTTATATATTTCTTGAATTATTCTTTTTACTATTTTTTCTTGGTTTTGCTTTGGTATTTTTTCTATATTATATGAATTCATTTTCGAAATCCAAAACCAGAACTCCTGTAAATTCTTTATATTCCATTCTCCATATTGTTCTTGAACATATTTTTTTATTGACTCTCCCGATTCAATCAATCTTTTTTCTTTTTTCATTTTATATAATTCCTCTCTTGTTTTTACTTCTCCATAAATACAAGATAACACAATTATATATTTTTTGCAATAAAAAAATGGACACATTTTAAATATCTAAAATTAACTGTGGATCAACTAATCTATCCTCTCTCCTTATTTCAAAATGCAAATGTGGACCGCGTTGAATTTCCTGTTGACCCCACTTCTGCAATTTCTTGTCCTTGATATACATCGTCACCTTCATTTAAATAAAGCTTGTCACAATGTGCATATATTATAACAATATCATCAATTTGAATTTTATAATGTTTTCCATAATCTCCTTGTGATGATTTTAGTATTACTTTTCCACCTGTTGCTGCTTTTATTTTAGTTCCTGTTTTTGCTGCTATATCAAGTCCTGTATGATACTTTGGAACTGTTGCTGTTGTAGGCGTTCTCCATCCAAATGTTGAACTTATTGTCCCCTCTATCGGTTTTATAAAACTTGTTGTATTTTTTATTTTTTCAATATCTTTTTCTTCTTGAGTTTTTTCTGTTTCTTTTATTCCTTCTTCTGCCCCTCCTATATTTTCTTCATTTGCTGTTTTTATGTCTTCTGTTTCATTTTCTTTTCTGCTTTCCTGAGCATCTTTTTGTTCTTCTGTTGATGTATTTTCTACGTTTTCTGCATTTTCTGTATTTTCGATATTATTGCTGTTTTCATTTTTTGTTTCATTTTCTTGATTTTTGGGCTCGTTTGGTTTAATTAGATATTTTTGTATATTCTCTTTTAGCCAATTATATGCTTGTTTAGTGATTTCGTTTTGTGAAGCTACTTGCTCCACTTTTGCTTGAAATTCTTGGGATAGATAGTATTCTCTGTTTGTTACAACATAAAATATTCCATATATTAGAAAACATATTATTATTTGTTTTATCATTCTTTGCGTTAGGCTTGGGCTCTTTTTTTCTTTTGGCCTTGTGCTTGAATATATGTATTGATCCTGATTTCTTCTGTTATATATTTCTTCTGCTCGCCTTATTTTTTCCTCAACAGTCATTGTTCTTTCCATATTTCTTCCCCACTTCCTTTGTTTTTCTTTTTAATTTATATGTGGAATAGTTGAGGTTTATTACTGATAAATAATTATCCAATCTCATTACATACAGTTGTTAATATTATTGTTTCTTCTCTTTGTAAGTGTTATTTTAATTTTGTTATTTCATTTTTGCCTTCGGGTTATGAGGGTTACATAACGTATTTTATTAGATGTGTCGAATTGTATTGTATGCTAGTGATATTAGTACTTTGCTGGTTTTTTATTTAGTGTGCAATTTTGTTAAAATTGGGGTGATTTTGAAAATTTGATCCCCAATTTCTCCCCAATTTTTATTGGAATATTTTAGGAGATTTTTACTAATTTCGTTTGATTTTTATTGGAAGATTTTATGAGATTTTTACTAATTGTATTTGATTTCTAATAGTAATTAAATTTATTTTTTACGATTTTGATTATTTTTTTAAATGAATTTTTATTACTATTTTAGATTTTTGATTAAATTTTGAAAGGAATGATTTTTATGGATTTAGATAATAAAGTTAATGATTTGATGAAAGAATGGATTATTTTTAGAGATGAGTGTTTGAGCAGACTTACCGAAGAAGATAAAGGACATTTGATTGAGTTTGATAAGTATTGTGATAACATTTTGAAAAATGTTGCAAGTTGTAATAAGAAGTATGTTCAAAAGCAATTGGACAAGCTTGATGAGAATTATCTTGATTATATTGGTTATTGGAATGATAAATATTATAGAGCTGGTTTTGGTGATTGCTTGAATTTAGTTATTATGAGTTTGGGTGGTGGTAAATTTGAAACTAGGTAAATATGGTGTTTGGGCTAAGAAGTATTTGGAAGAGTATAAGCCTTTTAAGTTTTCTCGTTTGGTTATGGATGGTTCTGTTATGGATTATTTGTTGGAGTTTGAATATCATTTGAAGGGTTATGCTAATTTGATGGAGTTTGAACTTAGAGAAAAGTTTCCTGCTCCTTCTGAGAATGAGAGTTTTGTTTAACAAATTGCGTATATTAATATGATTCAGGAGATGGTTGATGAGTTTGTGATGGAGGAGGTTAAGTTGGTATAATTTCAAAAAGTGTGAAAATTAATTTCTAATTCTCACACTTTTTCTTTAATAATAATTTTCTATTATTTTAATTTTTTTTTACATTTATACTCTTCCAAGAGATTGCAAAGTTTATTTCTATCATAATAACATTTCAATTTTTCTGTTCTACATTTTCCAGAATTTAATTTTTCTAATGTGTCTAATGCTTTTTTTCGAACTTTGCTGTAGTGATATAACAAAATTTACATTTTCTATTCTTATCCCCCTTGAAATTATCTTGAAATACTTTAAAAGATGTTTTATATGACCAATTTATTGTATTCTTTTCTTTTTGTAATTCTAATATTTTTTCCTCTAATTCAACATCAATATTATTTTGGCCAATAATAAAAGTTATTCCTTTATATACTTGAATACTTGCTATTTCAAAATATTTTAATTCTTTTATTATATCAACTATTTCCACATTCTTTTCAGATTCAGATGTAACACCTCCTGTAACTTTAGCCAATTCACTATAAGTAATCAAACCTTTTTGCCTTTTTATTAAACATATTGCTCTATATAATTTCTTTTTATGTTTTTTTACTAATTCCTTTAAATTATTATAATTTGCTTTTTTATTTTTATATGCATATGCATAATTATTATTAAAAAATGTTATTGGATAACTAGAACTGATTTCTTTTTTCTTACTTAAATTACTTATAATTTTTCTAGCATTTGCATTTGTAATATCAGGAAATTTTTTTCTAAAGCTTCTATTAACTCGGAACTTATGACAAATTTTTATTTATCTTTAAATATTCTATAATATATTTTTTTCATTCATATTTTTTCACACTCTCTATATATAAAGATATTTTTTATAAAACATCTCATACTTATTTTAAATATTTACCTTTATACAAATCAAATTTATCTTTCGATATTACATATACTATATTTTTTGCTCTAGTAAATGCAACATATAATTTATTATTAGTAATTTGGCTTTGTGGTAATATGAAACTATTAGATTTTATATTTGAATATTCACCTGTTAATATTACACATGTATTAATATATGTATCTCCTTTGGATATTCCCCAACCAATAGCATTAAATTTATATATTTTACTATTATTATATACTAATTTAACAATACTATCATCATTTAATATAGCATCTATTTCATCTTCTTTTTCTAAAAAAACTATTTTCCCATCTGGATTTTCATCTATAGCATCTATATCAATTTTAAATTTTTCTTTTACAAATTCACAAACTTTTTTTGGACATCTTCGTGATTTCCTTAAAGATACTGTGTCCACGTTTAGCCCTAATTCCTTCAATTTTGCAATATATTGTTCATATGTACAATTATTAAATGGTTTTCCAGAATTATTTTCACCATTTGTAGAATGTTGATAATAATCACCAACTAAAACTATATTATTACTTTCTTTTATTATCAATTCCAGTAATTCATAATATTTTTCTCTAAAATCTTGTACCTCATCAATATAAATATAATCACAAAATTTATTAATATTATTCATTGCTATTTTAAATAAATTTTCATGCTTATTTTTCACATATAAAATTAACTCCGGAATTCTACTGCAATAATATTTGTCTTTTAAAACATAATGCTCAAACTCATCTATTCTTTTATATCTAAAATTAGGTTTTCTATTTTTAAATCTAGGTTCTGGTTTTATTTTTATCTCTACACCTTTTATTTTAATTTCAGATTTATTCCAAAATGTTAAAATCATTCTTTCATAAGGTCTAATAAAATATCTATATAAAAAACTATCAAAGGTTAAAACTAATGTATTATCTGGAATCTTGCCATATCTATCTATTATTTCTTTTCTTATATTTTTTATATTTTGATTTGTATATGCTAAAACAATATTTCTTTTAGTTTCATCAATATCATGTCCTAATTTATATGTTTTTCCTGAACCTGCAACTGCTAAAATTATTCTTTTATCCATTTCATTGCCTCTCTAATATAACTTGGTACTACCAGTTCATCTATTTTCAATAATTTATACGCCATTTCTGATTTATTATTTAGCATTTTTCCAAGTTTTTTTCCATAATCTTCGCCATGAAAACAATAATCTGCATTAGGGTCTATTTCAATTATTTCATCCAGCTTTGCTTTATTGTCATTGTATAAACAAACTTCTATTGTCCACCTATTAATATCTGTATCTGTAAAAATTTTTATTTTATCATTTTTTTCATTAAAAAGTCTTATTTCATCGATCTTTTTCTGTTTTTTATCATTATCTGTTAATACTACCAATTTTTTATTCAATTTATTTGCAATTTCTATATAATTTTTATATCCTAATCCTGCAGCAGAAATAACAAAAATATCATCTAGATCTATATCTCTGTTATAAATTCTTTTATAGAAATCTGGAATTAACATATATTCAGTATTTCCCTCTACTAATATTATTTTCTTTGAAAGTATAAATTCCATTAATTTGCTATTGTCACTCTTTAAAAAATAATTCGAAACTTTTTCATCTAAATCATTTAATAAAACTGGATTGGTATCATTTAAAAATATAACATTTCTTAAATCTAAATTGCTTACTATTAAACTATTATGAGTTGTAATTATTATTTGTGATTCCTTCTCTTTTTCTTCTATCATTTTTATCATTTTTCTTAAATTAGTATGACTCAAGTGACTTTCTGGTTCTTCAATTGAGATAATATCATTATTATTATTTTTTTCAAGTGCCATTTCAGTTTTTATTAAATTTTCCATTCCTCTCCCCTTATTTTCAACAGGTATGCCTTCTTCTACTATTGTAATAATGTTCTCTAAAATAACTTTTTTTGTATTTATTCCAAACTTTCTTTTATCATCAATTTTTTCCATCTCCGCTATACTATCAAGTAACCCTTCTATCTGAGAAATATACTGAGTTTTTATATTCATTTTCTTTTCAGGTACATATTTATTATTAAATAGTGATTTATTATAATAATTAAAAGAATTATTAGCTTCTATATTTGATGTATTTATACTTAGATATTTTATTGGTTTTTGAATTGCTTTATATGATGAACCAGAAAAAGTTCTCCATTGCATTGAATAATATTCATATGGTATTTTCCCCTCATTAACAAAACTTATTATTTCATTTTCACTTTCTTTATCAATTTCACATGTAAAAAATATTCCAGTTTTTATATTTTGATCAGAATCTAAATATTCTAATCCACTATAATCGATGTTTTTTATAAAATTGTTGGGCAAATCTAATTCTAATTCAATATAAATTTTAGGTAAATTTTCAATACTAGGTTTTTTCTTGAAATTTTCCAAATTCTCTTTGTTTATCAAATCACTTATTATAGATTTATCTGAACTTTTATATAATTGATTTATAACTATATCTATTGCTTCTAAAATTGTACTTTTTCCAGCCTCATTTTCTCCAACAATAATATTTATATGTTCATTAAAATTAATTTTTATGTCTTTAAATTTCTTAAAACCAATGATTCTCATCGTTTTTATATAATTCATATCTTTTCTCCTTTTATTTATTATAATTAGTCTTACAGCTTTTAAGACTTTCTTTCTCTATTATCTTAATATAACACATTCACTTTAATTATTTTGTCGAATCTTGTATTTTTTTATCAAAATTTGATTTTAAGAAAGAGGTCTACTAAATCTTGATAATTAGTTTTACCACAATACTTTTTAAAATATTTTTCAAACTCTACATTTTCTTCTATACTAATATCTTGTTTAATTTCTTTTTGTATTTCACCAGTTATATATGATGTAAGCTCCTTTTCTTTTTGGTAATAATCCTGATTTAAATCGATTGATAAATCGATTATTTCATTATATTTTTGTAATTTATTCAGTTCATCTTTATTAATTGTCCAATCATAAAAACTATAAGCTACAATTATAGTATAAAATATACAAGTAGCTTCTGATATATTTGTTCTATTTAATTTAACACTAGTTGCATCCATATAAAAAATCACCATTGCATATAATAAAAATATACAAATCATCTGTTCAACAATAACTTCATCATTTTTTATTTTGTAAAGTTCCTCCATAATTTTTGATGCATGAGAATAACTACACAGTTTATCATATAAATATGTTAAAACTCCATTTCCATATATGTTATTAAAACTTTCATCATTTTCTAAAACATAAAAAT
>CAKPDO010000015.1 GCA_934148985.1 uncultured Clostridia bacterium | reverse complement strand
GAATGGTTTTGCAATGTTTGGAGATGAATATTCTACTATTATATTTTTACCTTTTCCTATTTCAGATTTTCCATATTCTTTATTTTGAGAAATTTCTTCTAAAACTGTTTTTATTTTTGCTTCTTTATTTACAAAAAAGTTTAAGTATCCACCTGCAATTTCTACTTTTGTAATTATGGTTTCATCAAATTTTAAATTTTCTTTTATTTCATTTGCAATTACAGGAGGCGCTTTTCTTAAAGTTTTTGCGAGTCTAAAACATGGAAAAGCATAATCTCCGTTATTTATGTTCTTTGGAATTTCTATATATGATGCCAATTCTTCTTTTGGTACAGATATTGCTTTTGAAATTTCTTCTGCAATTATTTGTTTAAAATCTATCATTTTTTCACGTCCTATTCTCCAAAATAATCTAATTTCATTGCTTCTTTAACTTTTTTCATAGTTTTAGCAGCTTCTTTTCTGGCTTTTTCCGTTCCATCTTTTAAAACCTTATCAATTATTTCTGGGTGTTGTTCCAAATATTCTCTTTTTTCTCTCATAGGTCTTAAAAATTCAGATGTATTTTTGGCCAATTGCTTCTTACATGCAACACATCCTCTTTTTCCTGCTCTACATTCTTCGCAAACTTCCTTGCATTCTTCTTCTGAGCTGAATAATTTATGATAATATGAAACCATACAAACATCGGGATTTCCTTTGTCATCTTTTCTAATTCTATTAGGGTCTGTAACTGCACTCATAATTTTTTTATTTATTTCTTCTTCACTGTCTGAAATATATATAGCATTTCCTAATGATTTTCCCATTTTTTCGTTTCCGTCTAAACCTTTAATTCTCCTATTTTGTGATAAATATATTTCTGGTTCTTTTAAAACATCACCATATATAGAATTAAATTTTCTAACTATTTCCCTGCATTGTTCTATTAATGGCTCTTGGTCTTCTCCAGCTGGAACTATTTCGCCATTTAATACTGTTATATCTGCCGCCTGGCTTACAGGATATCCCAAAAATCCATATGTCACACTTTCTCCAAACAAATCCTTTTTTTGTGCTATTTCTGTTTTTACTGTTGGATTTCTTTGAAGTCTTGATATCGTAACTAAATTTGAATAAAACACTGTAAGTTCAGCCGTTTCTGGTAGCATTGATTGTATATATATTGTTGCTTTTTCTGGGTCTATTCCACATGATAAATAGTCAATTACAAGTTCCCTTACATTTTTTCTTACTTTATCTGGATTGTTGAAATTATCTGTTAATGCTTGTACATCTGCAACTAGGATGTATGTTTCATATTCATCTTGTAATTTTACTCTATTTGCTAATGAACCAAAATAGTGCCCAATATGTAGTCTTCCTGTTGGTCTATCTCCTGTTACTATTCTTTTTTTCTCCATTTTCTCCTCCTTTTTTCGGATCATAGGGACCGGTTCTTTTTGGGCCTAATGGTCGGGCCCAAAAAGAACCGGTCCCTATGGTCCCATTTTTATATATTTAACATCATTCTTGCAAAATCTAATAAATCCCCTAAATGATTTTCAATAACATCTTGTAATATCTCATCATCAACTTCTTGATAAGTATGTACTGCAATATTTCTAAAGCCAATCATACCTTTCATATTTTTCAAAGTCTTTTCATCTATATAGTTATTCTTATATAGTAATTCAAAAGCATCTTTATTAGTATGAGGTAATCCTAATCTATTATTCGATACAATATACATTGCAATATCAATTACAGCTTGACAAGCTCTTTGAAGATTTAAAACAATTGCATCATTTCTTCTATAATCATTTAAATTTGCTGGATTATTTTCATATTCTTCATTTATTCTGTTTATACATTTTTCAATTGTTTCAAATTTATTTATGATAACTGCACTATTTTCCATATATTGTACCTCCTTTTTTCACTCTATCCATTATTTGAATTCTACTTTCATTTAAGTCCAAATATTCCCTAAACATATCTAATTTATATAAATCAAATTTTGTTTTATCTTCGCAATACAATTCTTTTCCATTCATTAAAATTTCATATCTAAAGTCATCATTTATTTCATCTAAGTTAACTAAATCAATGTCTCTTTTTGCAATATCTTCAAGTAAACTTTTTTCAGTAAAAGCTTCTTTTTTAGTTACTTCTCTTTTTGATTTAAATGCTATATCTATGTCACTTCTTTCATTTTGTGTACCTCTTGCAAAGCTTCCAAACAATATTATCGCTTCACAGTTCAGGTCTTCTATTATTCTTTTTTTTATTGTTTCAAATTCAATATCCATAAAAGTCCTCAAATCCTTTTAAAAAATGTACCCAAAAAGAACCGGTCCTTATGGGTCTATCTATGCAATTCATATCCATCCTTGCTATCTTTTATACTATATCCCAAAGCTAAAATCTCATCTCTAAGCCTATCAGACTCACTCCAATTCTTATTATCTCTAGCAACTTTTCTCTCTTCAGCAAGCCTAATAACCTCATCAGGTATTTTATCTGCCTTGTTATTGCTTTTTTTATTCAAACTTAAAGCTAAAACAGTATCAAATTTATCTAAAAGTTCAGCAAATTTCTTAGATTTATTAGGATTTTTTATAACATCCCATACAACACTCATAGCAAGTGGCATATTTAAATCATCATTTATAGCTTTATGAAAAGCATCCTCATATTTTGCAATTTCTTCTTCTTGAACATCAAAATCACCTTCAACGTGTTTTTGATATCCAGCTCTTAATTTGTCTAATGCCTTTTGGCTTGCATCTATTGCTTCCCAAGTAAAATTAAGTTTAGTCCTATAGCTGCTAGAAAATGTAAATAATCTATATGTTAATGGGTCATATCCTTTTTGGGTTATATCTTTTAATAAATAAACATTATTTAAACTTTTTGACATTTTTCCGCCATTTATTAATAAGTATTCTCCATGTATCCAGTATTTAGCTGGTATTTTTCCACAAGCTCCTTTGCTTTGAGCAATTTCATTTTCATGGTGTGTTGGAATTAAGTCAATACCTCCTGTGTGAATATCGAATTGTTCACCTAAATATTTTTGCCCCATTGCAGAACATTCTATATGCCAACCTGGATATGATAATCCCCATGGGCTTTCCCATTTCATTATATGATTTGGTTTTGCCTTTATCCATAGAGCAAAATCATATGGATTTCTTTTTTCTTGGTCTACATCAACTCTTGCGCCCGCTTTTTGGTCTTCTAGTTTAATTCCTGATAATATTCCATATTCATCTAGCTTAGAAACATCAAAATATATTGCTGTTGATGTTTCATAAGCATACCCATTTTCTAATAATTTTTGTACATATTTTATCATATCTTCAATATGTTCTGTTGCTTTACATACAACTTCAGGAGTTTCAACATTTAATTTTGCCAAGTCTTCCATAAATAATTTTGTGTAATATGTAGCAATTTCATAAGGAGATTTTTGCATTTCTCTTGCTGATTTTAACATTTTGTCTTCTCCCTCGTCAGCATCTGAAACCAAATGCCCAACATCAGTTATATTCATTACGTGCTTTATTTTATAGCCATTATATTTTATAGTTCTCCTTATTATATCATTCATTATATATGTTCTCATGTTCCCAATTGATGCATCTTTATATACTGTTGGTCCACAAGAATACATTCTAACTTCTTCTTTGTTTAAAGGTTCAAATTTATCTTTTGATTTTGTTAAAGTGTTGAAAAAATATATATCCAATGTGTTTCACTTCCTTCTTTATTTATTAGGATACAGTTTTTTCTGTATCCTTTTTATTCATTTACAACATCTTCTGTTCCTACAGTGCTTTCTGTAGTATTAGCTGTTGTATTTCCTGTAGTTTCGTTTTTTGATGTATTTTCCCCCGTTGTTTCGTTTTTAACATCTGGTTTTACTGTATTTTCAGGTTTTGTGTCTTTTGCCTTTACAGTAACTGTTCTTGTTTTTGTAACTACTTTTCCTCTGGAATTTTCTACAGTATATGTAATCTCATATACTCCTGCTTTAGATGTATTTACTGTTCCTGACATTGATATTTTGCTTGATAAATCTCCATCTTTTTCATCAGATGCTGTCGCTCCTGCTTCAGTATAAGTTTCTCCTACATTTAAAGTTATATGTGCTTCACCTTTTAGAGTAATTACAGGCACACTATTTGCATACGCTGTTTCTTCTGTATGAGTGGTACAATATGTTGTTGGCGGATTTGTAACTGAAGAACTATTTGTAGTCCATAATCCAAGTCTTTCCTTTTCTACAACATATGAATAATATTTTGTTACTTTTTCAGGGCAATAACTTGTTGCAAGTAATCCTGTTTCACTACATACTTCCGCCGAATTTGTATGTGCATCACAATCTTCTGGGACATATCCTTCAATAAATACTTCTTGGTATGTGTCTGAACATTTACTTGTTGCTTTTTTTCCAGATGTTTTACATATTGTTTCTCTAACTATTCCAGATGGTTCAGCAAATTTTGATGATTCTTTTCCACTATGTATTTTACTCATTGCTGCTGCCCATATCTTTCCAGCATAATTGGTTGAACCTGTAACTTCTTCGTTTTTATCATATCCATACCATGTAGCCGCTGTATAGTAATTTGTAAATCCACATAGCCATTTATCATATTTATTATTTGTAGTTCCTGTTTTTGCTGCAACATCTATTCCAGATATTTTACAATATTTTGCTGTTCCCCTACTATCTTGCACAACAGATTTTAGTATATCTTTTATTACATATGCTGCTTGTTCTGATATTACCTGTTCACTATCTTGTTTTCCTTCTAATATTGTATTACCATTTACATCTGTAACTTTTGTATAAAACATAGGTTTTCTATATACTCCATTATTTGCAATTGTAGCATATGCTCCAGCCATTTCAAGAGGTGTAATTCCATTTGAAAGTCCTCCAATTGCTATTGCCGCAAGTGAGCTTTTATCTGTATCTGTAAGTGATGTTACTCCCATTCTTTCTAGATATTCAGCTGATTTTTTTGTTGTTAGTTCATCTACAACTTTTATAAATGGAATATTTTGCGAAGTTGTTGCCGCACTTCTAATACTTATTAATCCCTGAAACGCATTGTAATCCTTTGGCGACCAATCTTTTATTTTAAAATCTGTTGAACTATCATCATATATTGTTGATGCTGTAATTACTCCTTCACTTATTCCTGGAACTAGTGATGTTAATGGCTTAATTGATGAACCTGTTTGTCTTGTACTCTGTGTTGCTCTGTTTAGTCCTCTTGATTCTTTTTTCTCACCAAGTCCACCTTCAACTCCCACTACATATCCAGTTGCATTATCTATTACAACCATTGCTGATTGCGTTGTTGCACCTGTTTTGCTTGATTTCTTTGCATATTGACTACTATTTTTTACCATTACTTCATCCATTTTTTCTTGAAGTGCTGTGTCTTGAGTTGAATATATTGTAAGTCCACTACTATAAACATAAGTTGAAGCTAGGCTTTTTGAAATTCCTTTTTCATTTGCTATATCTTCTATAACTTGTGCAATTGTTGCATCTGTATGATATGAATAAACAGAACCCATTGATTCTGATTTTTGGAAATTTAATCCATCATCTACCTGTTTTACAGCCTCATCATATTCTTCTTGTGATACCATTCCAAGTTCTTTCATTTTTCCCAAAACTGTTTTTGTTCTCTTTTTTATTAATTCAGACCTATCTTTTTGTCCATATGGATTATATGAATTTGGTGAATTATTAATTCCTGCTAAAAATGCACACTCTGCTAGGCTTAAGTTTCCTACTTGCTTGTTAAAATAGTATTCTGAACCAACTTCAACTCCTAGATTGTTTTGATTTCCTCCTACAAATATTATGTTTAAATATAGTTCTAGAATTTGGTCTTTTGATAACATTCTTTCTATTTGATATGCTTTTGCCCATTCTTTAACTTTTCTTAAAATTCCTTCTATTCCTGACTTTTCATCATCTTTTGTTATATTTTTTACCAATTGTTGGGTTATTGTACTTCCACCGAATGATGATTTTCCCCTATGTAATACATATTGTACAATTGCTGCTCCTGTTCTTTTTATGTCTACACCATTGTGTTTATAAAATCTTTCGTCCTCTATTGCAACATATGCATTTTTCAAGTTTTCTGGCATTTGGTCTAGTTTTACAATTTTTCTGTTTTCATCTCCACTTAGTTCTGCAAGCTTATTTCCATCTTTGTCTAATATTACAGAGTTTGAAGTTGCTATTACTAGTTCTTCTTTTGTTATTTCGAAGTCATCTCCCCATCCTCCATATATCATTCCAACAACAACACCTGCTCCTACAACCACTAGTATAACTATGATTAGTAATAAAATTCTTAAAGCTATAGTAAGTTTTGGATGCTTTTTAGAAAATTTTACTTTTTCTTTTTTTACTTTAACTAGCTCATTTTTACTGTTCTTTTTATTTTTTGCTTTTTTGCTGTGTTTTTCGCTCATTTTCTTGTTATATGTCAGTTATTTCTGGCATATTCCTCCCTTCTTTTTATAGGCCTTTAAAATTCTTTTATTATCTAGTTTTTAAGGCTTTTATCGTCTTTTATAGACGTTTACATTATATTATAGTTTATCAAAAAAAGCAATAGGGATTTTTAAAAAGATACAGTGTTATGTATACTGTATCTTTTTAATTTTATATCTATAATTCTATTTCATTAACTGTTCTAATTTCTACCTCACTATAAAAATGTTTTATTATTTCTTCACAATTGCTTCCACTTTTTGCCATACTATCTGCTCCTGTTTGACTCATTCCAACACCGTGTCCATAGCCAATAACATTAAATTTAACTGAATTTTCATTTATAGTAAATGTAAAATTTGTTGATTTAAGTCCTAAAAGAGTTCTAGCTTCTGTTCCAGCAATATTTACATTGCCAAATTTTATAGTCTTTACCCTATTGCTTTCCGTATAATCAATAATTTTTATACAATCTTCTTCATTAAAATTAATATTTACATCTGGATATTTTGTTTTGATTTTAGCTATTAGATCACTTTTCGAAAGTTCTACCTCAGATGCATACTGATTATATCCATCTTCTCCTGATGTTTCTACACTTTTAAGATACGGATAATTCTCGCCTCCCCATACATTTTTAGCTGTTTCTGTAATTCCTCCACTGTTCGAATGGAAAAACGCATCTATTGGGCTTCCTCCATATGTTATTATTTTTCCTTTAGTTTCATCAACCGCTTCTACTATTTTTTTCCAATTATCATCTCTTTGACTTTCATCCCATTTTGCTAATCTATCATCTTTAGAAATCCACGCTTGGCAACATTTATAATCATCGCAAATATCAGCATCAGTATGTTTTCCGCTTGCTATGTATTATTTGATAAATAGTGTATGTCCTTGCAACAATAGCTTGAGCCTTTAAAGCTTCTTTTTCATAGTTTGCTGGCATTTCACTTGAAACCACACCATATAAATATGTATCTATCGGAAGTTCTTCTACACTTGAAGTCTTACTATGATAAAGTTTTATTGTAGCAAAATTAGAATAATCAAAATCACTGCTTTCTGTTTCTGTGCTTTTTGTTATTTCTTGTATTGCCTCTTTGATTTCTTTTTTACCTTTTGTACATAATATTGGCAAAACAAACACAATAAAAATTCCAATTATAATATATATTTTAGCATTTTTCATCTATAAATTACCCCTAAAAAATATATTCACATTTAAAATTCAATATTACAAATTTTTGTATTCTAGGCAAGTTCTTTTTTCATTTCACCTAGAATTCTTTTTTCTATTCTAGAAACTTGCACCTGTGAGATTCCTAAAATTTTTCCAACTTCATTTTGAGTTTTATCCTTGTAATATCTAAGCAAAATGACTTCTTTATCTCTTGGTGAAAGTGAATTAATTATTCTATTTATAGTTATTTTATTTGTAATTAAATTAGCTTCATCTTTATGAGAACCCAAAGTATCTAAAATATTTAATGAGTCTTTATCATTATTACCTGAATAAACACTTTCTTCTATCGAATTTACTGGAAGTGTTATATCTAGAGCTAATGTTATTTCCTCTTTAGGCATTTTAAAAATCTTCGAAAGCTCCCCGAACTGTAGGTTCACGCCCTTTTTCAATCATCCATTCTTTTTGCAATTCACATATTTTTCTATTTAAATCTTTTAAGCTCCTGCTTATTTTTACTGGTCCATCATCTCTTAAAAATCTTTTTATTTCTCCTAAAATATATGGAACAGCATATGTTGATAATTTTACTTCAAAATTAATATCAAAATTTCTTATTGATTTTATAAATCCAATCATCCCTATTTGGTATAAATCCTCTAATTCATAACCTCTCCCTAAAAATCTTTTGACAATACTCCATATAAGCCCTTGATTATTTTCTACAAGATAGGTCATTGCATCTTTATCACCATTTTGAGCCTTTTTTATCTCATTTGTAATTTCATCTAGCACTTGCCTTACCCCCTTAGTGCTTCTTCAAGTGTTACGATTTCATCTTTTGGCGGTTCTTTTATTTTCTTTTTCATTGTTACTTTTGTTCCAACACCTAAAACAGATTCAACATTTAATTCATCCATAAAACTTTCCATTATTGTAAATCCCATTCCTGACCTTTCTAAATTAGGCTTGCTTGTGTAAAGTGGCTGTTTAGCCATTTCTATATTTTCAATTCCTTTTCCATTGTCTGTTATTTCTATTGTAATTTCTCTATCTCTTATTTTACACCTTAAATTTATTAATCCTATTTTGTCTTCATATCCATGAACTATCGAATTTGTAACAGCTTCAGACACCGCTGTTTTTATATCTGAAATTTCTTCTATAGTCGGGTCTAAGCTTGCTACAAATGCCGCAACTGTTATTCTTGCAAATGCTTCGTTATTTGACTTGCTTAAAAATTCAAGTTTCATCTCATTTTCGTTTATCATATGATTTTTTCCTCCTCGTCTATTTCAAAATAATCTTTTTGTAAATTTACTTCTGGTATTAATTTTAATACTCCACTCATTTCAAAGATTTTCCTTACACTTTCTGTTAAGTTTGCAAGTAACATTGTTCCGCCAATTAATGCTACTTGTTTATACCTACCTATTATCATTCCAATTCCTGCGCTATCCATGAAAGTAACACTATCAAAATCAAATACAACTCTTTTAGGCATAAATCTTTCAATTTCATAATCTGCTCTCCTTCTTATATTTTTTACTTTGCATTCGTCAATCTCCTCTGTAATTTTAAATATTAGAAGCTTTTCTTGGCTATAATACTTAACTTCCATAAAACCTCCTTGTTTTCTTTAGATTTTTGATGTCCTGTCCATCTTTTTTAGTTTAGCACTTTTTTATGGAAAATTTTGTCAGAATGTGGTGTGATTTTAAAATTTTTTTGATAATAATTTAAACAGCGAAATCCGATATCTAAAAAAAGATATCGGATTTCGCGTTCATTTCATTAATTTAATTAATTAAGCTAACACAAGCATTACTATGTATATTATAATGCAAACAATTGTGAAGCATGGTTCCCAATGCATTGGCCCTCTTTCGATTTTACCAGTCTTTTCATTCCGGTAGTGATCGAAAAAAATCTCTTCGACTTCGCTAAGCTTCTGTGTCGCATCGAACTCACGCTTTTTAAATATTTTTTTCATGTGCTGCTCTCCTTTGTGTTTATAGCCCACTTGGCTGTATGTCTAATATAATATCACTTTTTCAAAATTTTATCAACAGTTTTACATAATTTTTTTACATTTTTTCTTAAATCTTATCAAATTATTACTTCTCATTTTTATCATTCTCCAATTTCTCCTCTAGCAAAGCATTTCGAATAGCCACATTAACCAATAAACAAATAGAAACCCTATACTTCTTCTTTAGCACATATAACCCCTCAATCAAGCTTTCTCTAATCAAAAAGGACCTAGAAACATAAGACTTGTTTTTTCTTTCGTAAACCTGAATTTTTTCATCTTCAATAATTCTCTCAATCGAAGCATTTACAAGTTTACTTATTGATGCCTCGTAAACATTTTTGGATAAATACTCCAGTTCATAATATAATTCTTCATCAATATCCAGTGACCTATTTATCAAATTTTCCTTCTTATAAAACCTACTAAAGCAAGTCATTTTACCCCCACCTTTTTAGATAGATTATATACTTTTATTTTGTATTATTAAATCACTACAATATATATTTTTTAGCAACCAATAATAGTGGTTATTTTTTTCAAAAATTTTTTATATAATAAATTTTATTTAGAAAAGGACGTGTCAAAATGAACAATAAATTATACCAAAAATACTTATCATTAAAAATAGAAGACTCAAATTTTTTCTATTTGTTTCAAACACCACAAAAGTACATCTTTATAGCAAATGATGCAACAAGAATAGCACCACTACTTAATTTAGAACTAACAAATTTTAATTCAGTTCTTATGAAGTGTGAATTTCCATCAGACTGTTATAAGCTATATTGTGATAAAATGAATGATTTAAAGATAAATTTTAAAATAATTACTATATCAGAAGACATATTTAACTGTGATTTAGAAACTTGCATTAATTCTCAAACTTTTGATGAATTAATTTCAAATTTTTTAAATGTTGAAATTGATGATTTATCAATTTCTCAAGCATATAGCCTATTAAATGAATTGCAAAATAAAATTAAAGAATTTAAAACACATTAAAAATGAATAAAAACTTACTTTTCTGGCAATATTATCATTAATAATTATTTTTGCACCTATTTGTGAATTTAATTATTTTAGCTCACTTTTTTATATTTCATTTCAATGATATTATGTATAGCATAGAAAGTAGGTGTTAATATTGCTAATAACTAATGCGGACATATTACAAGTTTTAGGTAAAAATTTAAAATATGCTAGAAAAGAATTAAAATATACACAAGAATTTACTGCTGAAAGTGTCAATATATCAATAGATTTATTAAGAAATATCGAAAATGGTAGAAATGTTGGTAGCGTTCCTACTTTGTTAAATTTATGTAACTTTTTAAAAATTTCGCCAAATAAATTATTTGAGCCTCTACTTGAATTTAGAGAAGATACTTTAGATTCTCACTTGCAAGAATATTTGAATGCATTTTCTGCTAATGATAGAAAAGTTTTTAGAGATATAATTATTCATATAGATAAAAATTATTAAAAGGTAGCAATATTTAGTTTGCTACCTTTTTTATATTATCTTTTTGCATTTAGGCCGTATCATTTCGCAAAAAGAAACTATCTCAATGAAAAAAATTATTTTCTAAGTTCCATTCCATCTTTTTCCAAATTTGCTATTACTTTATCCATAACAGCATTTATTTCATCATCATTTAATGTTCTGTTATTATCTCCAAAAGTTAAAGAATATGCTAGGCTCTTTTTATTTTCGTCAATATTTTTTCCTTCATATAAGTCAAAAACATTAATATCAATTAAAAGTTTACCTGCTGATTTCTTAATTTTATTTGCTAAATCCAATGAAGAAATATTTTTATCAGTTAAAATTGATAAATCTTTTTTAATTACAGGGAATTTTGAAATCTCTTTAAACTTCATTTTTCCAACACGTTTTGTAAGTAATTTATCAAGATTTATTTCCATTACAAAAACATTTTCTTTTTCAATTTCAGGATGAATTCTACCTATAATTCCAACAATATCGTTATTTACTGAAATTTCTGCCGTTTGGCCTGGATGGAATTCTTTTGGCATCTGTTTAGGAATAACAAAACTATATCTTCCATTATATCCTAAAAAGTCAAGTAATTCTTCTGTTACACCTTTAATATCATAGAAATTAATTTGTTCATTATATCCAATTTTATTGTAATATTTTCCAGTCATTAATACGCAAATCTTTTTGTTTTCGCCAAATTCTCCATTTTTGTTCCAGAAACCTTTTCCAATTTCAAATAGGCATACATCTTTATTTTCACGAGCTTTATTATATTCGTATATTTTATATAGTGATGGAATTATGCTATATCTTAGTGTATTTCTTTCCTCTGTTATTGGGTCAAGCAATTTTAATGGTTCAAATTCATCAGTTGTAAATTTCTTTACATCTTTATCATTTATTAAAACATATGATAATGTTTCATTTAATCCAAGGTCACACATCTTATGTCTAATTTTTCTCATAGTTTTATCAACATAACCCATTTTCATTGGAACAACAGGAAGTTTACCTTGAATATTATTTACGCCATAAATTCTTCCAACTTCTTCAATTAAATCTTCTTTTATTTCAATATCAATTCTTCTAGTTGGAACAATAACTGTTACAGATTTTTCATTAGCTATAGTTTCAAATTTTAATCTTCTAAAAGCATTTACAATGTCTTCATTTGAAATATTAGTTCCTAAAACATCATTTATAAGCTTATATTCAATCTCAATTTTCTTTTCTTTATTATTTGTTACATCATATTTAAGCATTCCTTTTAATACTTTTGCCCCAGCATATTTCTCTAACAAATTACAAGCTCTTTCTATAGCCATATATGTTCTTGCTGGGTCTAGCCCCTTTTCAAATCTGTTACTTGCCTCACTTCTTAAAATTTTATTTGATGTTTTTCTTACCTTTACTGAATCAAAAATAGCCGCTTCTATTATAACATTTTTTGTTGTATTCTCAACTTCAGTATTTAAGCCTCCCATAACTCCTGCTAGTCCAACTGCTTTTTCTCCATCTGTAATTGCAATATCATCTTTTGTTAAAGTTCTTTCTTGTTCATCTAATGTAGTCAATTTTTCTCCATCATTTGCCATTCTAACAACTATTTTTTTGCCAAGGTTATCTGCATCATAAAAATGAAGTGGTTGGCCAAGTTCAAGCATAACATAGTTACTAATATCAACAACATTATTTATTGGTCTAATTCCAGACGCAATCAATCTATTTTTTATAAAGTCTGGACTTTCTTTAATTTGAACATCTTTAACCTTTTTTGTTAAAAACAATGTACAATTATCCGTTTCAATTTTAGTTTCAAACTCATTAGAAATTTCTTCATCAATATCACTATGGCTTAAATCTGGTATTTTTACCTCTTTGTCATATATAGCTGAAACTTCATATGCCATTCCTAAAACACTCAATAAATCTCCTCTATTGGCTGTTAAATCAAAATCTATAACACCATCATCAAGACCCATAAATTTAATAGGATCCCCTCCTATTGGAGCATTATCTGGAAGCTCTGCAATTCCATTTTTGTCAGCTTCTGATAAAAACTTTTTATCAATTCCAATCTCATATAATGCGCATAACATTCCATTTGAAACTTGACCTCTTATCATTCCTTTTTTTATCTTAAAATCTCCAAGTAATTCTGCTCCAACTTGTGCAACAATAACTTTTAAGCCTTTTCTTACATTAGGAGCTCCACATACTATATCAAGTATTTCAGTTCCTATATTTACTTTGCATACATGAAGATGGTCAGAATCAGGATGTTCTTCACATTCTATTACTTCACCTATTATTAAATGACTTGCATTTATTAGCTTTTCTGCTGAGTCATATTCATTTCCTACTCTTGTCATATCTTCAGCTAAAGTTTTTACATCTATGCTATCATCTATATTTACATACTCTTTTAAAAAATTCGTACTTAATTTCATTTCTTGTTCTTCCTTTCTTGTTCATTTTGGACCGGTTCTTTTACGAACATTGTCCTTTGGCGGATGGAGTTTTTTCGATTACTCCTCATCCTTTCTATCAAATTGTTTCAAAAATCTTACATCATTTGCATAAAGATATCTCATATCTGTAATACCATATCTAAACATAGCAAGTCTATCAATACCAGTTCCAAATGCAAATCCGCCATATTTTTCAGGGTCATATCCATTCATTTTTAAAACATTTGGATGAACAATACCGCTTCCCAAAACTTCTATCCAACCTGTGCCCTTGCAAAGATTACATCCTTTACCACCACACTTAAAGCATGTTACATCAACCTCATAAGATGGTTCTGTAAAAGGGAAATAACTTGGTCTAAACCTTAAATCCAAATTTGCTCCTATTATTTTTCTAACAAAAACTTCCAAAGTTCCTTTAAGGTCTGCAAGAGATACATTTCTTTCCTTTTTATCAATTACTAATCCCTCTATTTGATTAAATTGATGTGAATGTGTTGCATCATCTTCTCTACGATATGTTTTTCCTGCTGTTATTATTCTAATTGGACTTTTTTCAGTATTTGCAACCATTGTTCTTGCTTGAACAGCCGAAGTTTGAGTTCTTAGTAAATATTCATCTGTGATGTAAAAACTATCTTGCATATCTCTTGCTGGATGTCCTTTTGGTAAATTTAGTCTTTCAAAGCAAAACTCATCTGTTTCAAGTTCTGGTCCTTCTACTACATCATATCCCATAGATACAAATAAATCCTCTATATCCTCTATTATTCTATTTACTGGATGCAAACTTCCCCTTTTTAATTTATTTCCAGGAAGTGTAACATCTATCTTTTCAGCCTCTAATCTCTTATTTAGCTCTTCCTTTTTTAATGCTTCTTCTTTTTCTTGTATCATATTTTCAAGTTTCTCTTTTACTTCATTTACAAGGTTTCCAATTACGGGTCTTTCTTCTGGTGATAAATCTTTCATTCCTCTTAATACTGCTGTCAACTCACCTTTTTTTCCTAAATATTTTATTCTTAATTCTTCCAAACTTTTTAAATCTTTTGAATTTTCTATTTCTTCAATTGATTTTTGTTTGATTTGTTCTATTTGCTCTTTCATTTTTTACCTACCTTTCTTGTTTAACCATCGTCTCCATTGGTACTGGTTCTTTTTTGTATATTTGCCAGAATGACCAATACCAACGTGTCAAAAAAATAATCCACTTCCCCCTATGTATAGGACGAAATGGATCTTTATATTATGTTTACTATACTATCACATTTTTTTCATACTTGCAATAGTTTTATATAATTTCTATGCTCTTGGATGTGTTTTTTTATAAACATCATTTAATCCATCATTTTGAAATTGCATATAAACTTGTGTTGACGATATATCAGAATGTCCAAGCATCATTTGGATTGATTTCAAATCAGCACCATTTTGTAATAAATGTGTTGCAAATGAATGTCTTAAAGTATGTGGTGTTATATCCTTTGTAATATTTGCTTGTTCTTGATAATATTTTATTATTTTCCAAAATCCTTGTCTTGTAAGTCTTCTACCATTTAAATTAACAAATAATGCTTTTTCTTTTTCTGATGTAACCAAAATATTACGTGCTTGTTCTATATATTCTTTTAATGCACTTAATGACATTTTTCCAAGTGGAATGTTCCTTGTTCTGCTTCCATTTTTACATATAACTATTCCATCATTCAAATTTACATCCTCAATATTTAGAGATATAATTTCAGTAACTCTCATTCCTGTTGCATATGCAAACTCAAGCATAGCTTTATCCCTTGTTCCTTTTAAATCAACATCTTTAGGTTGATCTAATAAAAGTTCTACTTCTTTTGAAGTTAATATACAAGGTGTTCTTTTCTCAATTTTGGGAGATTGTATATTCTCAGTTGGATTCTTTTCAATCTTTTTATTTTTTTCTTCATATTGATAGAATGCCCTTATTGATGCGATTGTCCTTGATACCGTTGATGGCTTTTTCCCTTGTCTTTCTAGTTCTTCCAAATACTCTTTTATTTCTTCTTCGTCTATTTTGTTATACTTTATTCCTTTTTCATCTAAATACTCTGAAAATTGTGTTAAATCTCTTTTGTATGATTGAAGTGTATTATTTGATGCTTTTTTATCTACTTCAAGAAATTTATAAAATTGTTTTAATTGTTTTTCCATTACCCTTCTCCATCTTCTATATTTTATGCAATAATTTATTTACATAAGTTTCTCCTATGTTATATCAAACTAATTCAAAATTGTAAATAGTTTTTTGTGATTTTTTTTATTTTTTTCTTCCACTATGTCCTCTCACAATTTTTTTAATTTATTTATCCCCAATCTACCTAGCAACATCTTTTATTTTTTCTTTTTCTTCTAATTTTATTACTTTTTTATAAATAGCCTCTATGTAATCGATATTTTCCTTTTGTTCCTTTGTTTTTTCTATAAGATTCTCTAGTTTGTCCCATTGTGAAATACCTTCTTTTTGTATTTTTGGATCCATAGAATTCATTTTTACATATATTGATTTTCTTTTTTCAACAAGAAAATCTAAGACATGGTAATAGTTGTTTTTTTGTTTCATTTTATCTTCTTTTTGTGCTACGCTTTTTGATTTTGGCTGTTTTTTTACTTTTAGGCTTTCTCTAAGTCTATTATTGTCGTCTTTTTTCCTTTCTGTTTTCTCGCTCTGCAAACTTTCAGTATTCCTTGATGTTACTTTTTTCTTTGAAGCTTTTGGAGTAACTATTTTCATTGTTTTTTCTTCATCTTTTGCTTTCTTTTCCTTTGAAATTCTTATTTTTTCTTCATATTCATTTTTTAAATTTTCATCTAATACCCAACCCAAACAATCGTCATAAATGTTCCAATCAAACATCATTCTTTTCTTGCTTTTTGTTCTTTGTAAAATTGTATTAATATTTTTGTATTCTTCCGTGCCTCTGTACTGTTCTAATAATTCCTTTATTCTTTCGGTTGATCTGTTTTTTTCATAAACTGCCAATAATAAGTATAGTTTTTCTTTTGATGTTATTTCCGTATTTTCTAAAATTTCTTGTGTGTTTACAGTTTCTATTTCATAATATATTTTTGTTTTTATTTCATTTAAAAATTTAGCATTTCTAAGTTCTTTTTTTGTTTCTTTTTCAAATGGGTTATAGTCTTTTAATTGTTGAACTTCTTTCTTTTCATCATCATCCTCACCTACTAATCTTTCTATTTGTGATTGAATTACAGGGCTTTCTTTAAATCTTTCTCCTATCATTCTGGCTTTTTCAAAATTTCCTTTTTTTATTGCTATCGTTATCATTTGTGCTTGTATATGTGCCCAATCCTCAAACTTTTTTCCTATTTTCTCTGCTTCTTCATATTTTTTTTCCATCATCGCTATGGTTATCATTTGCGACTGAATTGGTGCATAATCTTCAAATTTTTTTCCTATTTCCTTTGCCTCTTCATATTTCTTTTCTATTATTGCTATTGTTATCATTTGCGATTGGATTATTTCATTTTCCAAAAACTTTCTTCCTATTTTCTTTGCTTCTTCATATTTTTCTTGCATTATCGCGATGGTTATCATCTGCGACTGAATTCGTGCATTTTTTAAAAACCTTTCTCCTATTTCTTTTGCTTCTTCATATTCTTCTTTCGTCATCGCTATTCCAATCATTTGTGACTGAATTCGTGTATTTTCTAAAAATCTTTCTCCTATTTCTTTCGCTTCTTCATATTTTTCTTCCATTATCGCTATGGTGATCATTTGCGACTGGATTGGTGCATAATCTTCAAATTTTTTTCCTATTTCTTTTGCTTCTTTATATTTCTCTTCTTTAATTGCTATTGTTATCATTTGCGACTGGATTGGCGCATAATCTTTAAACCTTTTTCCTATTTCTTTTGCTTCTTTATATTTTCCTTCTTTAATTGCTATTGTTATCATTTGCGACTGAATTGGTACATAATCTTCAAATTTTTTTCCTATTTTCTTTGCCTCTTCATATTTCTTTTCCATTATTGCTATTGTTATCATTTGCGATTGGATTATTTCATTTTCCAAAAACTTTCTTCCTATTTTCTTTGCTTCTTCATATTTTCCTTCTTTCATTGCCATTGTTATTATCTGTGATTGATTTTTTGCATATTCATTTTCTGCTATCTCTCCAACAATTTCATCCATGTCAATTAAAAGCCCTTGTTCTTCTCTTTCATGTTTGGCATCTTCTATTTTTTGTTTATATTTTTGCAACTTTTTAATTGGAATATCTAGTTCAAAAGATATTATTTCTAAGTCATAACCTTTAAAAATTATTTCTAGTATTTGCTTTTCTTCATTTAAATCCATTTTTAATCTCCATTCTTTGTTTTACCTTATTTTCTAACATCTTTTGTTTCTTTTTAATTCCTTGATAACATAAAACCGACTTGAATTTTATCATATTTTAGTACACATTTCAATAATAATTTTTAAATATTCCATAATAGAAGCTTCTTTCGCTTTTCATTGCAAATTTAACCAATTCAAAATATAAAAATTCCCATTAAATATAATTTACCACTAATCTTAACAATCTTAAAGACACTTCACACTCTAAAATACTTGAAATTCCCAAAACAATTAACATCAAACAAGAAATCACCAAATGTCTTATAACCTCAATTTTTATATTTTCCTTTCTTCTGTCATTTACAATAGCCTTATATAGTTTTATGCTACTAACTCCCATCGTCAAAAGTGCTGGAATAAATAAAACATTTTGCAAAGTCAAACCAAAAAAGCAAAATAAAAAGCTTTTTCCTGTTCCTATTGTATACGTTATAGCAGATATTGTATATCCCATACAAAATCCCCTAAACAAAATAATTGCAAGAACTACAGGCATTCCAATTATTGTTGTACCAGCAAGCCATATTATTAATGTAAGTCCAACATTTTTCTTTATTGAATTAATTCTTAATCCAGATTTGTCTATTTTTTCTATTGATTTGAACTTTTGAGTAAATTCTGTTACATATGATGTTATACTTTTTTCTTGTTCTTCTGAACAATTATTTACAAACATCACTCCGGATAAATATTCCAATTATAAATATTATTGAAACTAAAATATATTCTTTTGAATTATTCTGTACATATTGAATTATTGTATTTTTCATCATAGATGGCCTTTTTATCTTTTTCATTTGACTTTCTCCTTACATATTTTTTTAATATCTATTCAAACATTAACTTAAAAAGAACCATATTTTCTTCAAAAAACTCATTGCACAAATACATCAGTGCAAAATTTCTACGCTCCTAAGCAAGCCACACGCACAAAACAAAAAAGAAGCAAACCAATCTAGTTTACCTCTACTTTTCCATAAACGCCTCCGCCACCAGAGTGGACATGCATTTTTCCATTCATACTATTAACAATATTTTTAGCAACTTTTTCTCCAACAACAGATTCAATGTCATCCTCTGAAACTTTATGTAAAACATTCATTTCATTTTCAAAATGACTTAACAATTTCTCCACCGTTTTACCACCAACTCCTGGGATAAAGCTCAATGGAACCTGATATATGTATGGTGGCCTATTTTCTGGACTTTTAGTTTCTTTTTTATCTTTAATTAATTCTATTCTATCAAAAACGCCAAAAGTTATATTCTGTCCACCACATTTTGGACAAACAGTTGCGGCTTCATCAATTTCAATAGAATCTTTGCAATCCTCGCAAAAACTTCTATGATACTTTCCAAGTTTTGGGTCTAATCCATAGTTTGCAACAATTTTTCTACCATCTTCATTTTTCAATGCTTTTACAATTTCTTTAAAAGAAATATCTTCTACAAGCATTTTATTGTATTCTCTCGCGATTTTTGGAAGCGAATGTGCATCTGAATTTGTTACAAATGTTTTATTTTCTAGTTCTGATATTTCATCAGCTAAAAAAGTATCTGAACTTAAACCTAATTCTACCGCAAATATTTTATCATATTTTTCTCTAAATATATCTTTTAGCCTATCTGTGCAATTTCCATAATAACTTTTATGTGGAGTAAAAATATGTGCTGGTATAACAATTCCATTATATTTTTCTACTATATCAACTAGGTCATACCCAGATAAATCCGAACGCTGAGTGCTTAATGTGATATTTTTTACATGTTTTGAAAGTTCATTTGAAAATCCCTTTATATCTTTTAAATATGGGAAAAAGCATATATTATGTGCACTTCCTGATTTTCCATTTCTTCCTTTTTCTGATGTTTCAACTTCACTTCCAAGTAATATACAAACTTTGTCTTTATATATTATTCCTCCATCTTGAAGTTCATAAGCATCTCCTGTTTTTAAAAAGTTTTCTATATCTTCAATTACATATGGAGATGCACAATCTATTATTCCTGCAACCTGAATTCCTTTTCTTTCGCAACATTCTTTTGCTATATTTGCAAAATTTAAACTCCTTGCTCCTGTTATTTTTATTGGCTTTCCATTTTCTGACCTACCTATATGTATATGTAAATCTGCAAATATTTCGTACATTTTTTATTCCTCCACTTTGTATTTCGATTTATGACTTAGAACCTTTTGAGCTGTATCATCACTAAATAATGCTCTACTTCTATTTTTTGCATTAGATGCTAGCTCTTTCATTCTTTCTAAGTCTGTTTTCATACTATTTTCTTCATTTTCTTCTTTTTCAAAGACTTTCCTTGCATTCTTCTTGAAGCTTTTTTCTAAAGCTTCATTTATTTTTTCTGAATAATTATTTGAAATGGCTGCAATAAATGTTTTTACATTTGCTTCTTTATTATGTAAATGTACTAATTTTTTAATTATTGGAACATCTATTGTTTCCTTTATTGTAACCGTTTCTAATTCATTTACAAATTCTGTAAATTGACCTATATATCTATTGTCTGCATATTTTAAATTTCTCTCTTTTAAAACAACTAAAGCTTCTTCTGTTGTAAATGCATCTCTTTCTACTCTATTTAATATTAAACCTGTAAATTGGTCAATAACTTCTAGAATGTCACTTTCTTTTTCTCTTGGTTCACTTCCACTATATCTGTTCACTTCTTCACATATTTTACAAAATCTTTTGCTAAATCCTAATGTAGATAAATATTCTGCTCCTTCTTTTGCATATGTTTCAAGCTTTCCTATTTTTTGTGCATTTTCTACTTTTTTACAATTACATAATAACATTGCTGTTAATACTAAATTTTCATCTACATTAATTTGCATATATTCTATAAACATTTTTGCTATTTCGGTCTTTAATACTATTGATTTGTCAAAATATATTCCTGTTTTTTTTGATAAATAATATGTGATTAGCATTTTTTGTGCTAGGTCATTTTCATCTAATATATATGTTGCAAAATCTTCCATCTTTTTCCTCCTAAGTGTCTTTTATACATTTTTATTATATTTCATATTTCGACAATTGGCAAGTAGTTTTTTGAAAAAATTTTTTGTTTTGTATTGACAAATTTTACATAATGAGTTAAAATAAGTCATGTAACTGATAATAATTCAACATCAAAGGAGGCCTTTTATGGAATTCAGAATCTATCATGTCACAAGAAAGGTGGGACACCACAACAGTATGCTGGACGATGCTTTGTACGGTTCGCCAGAAGCTAGAGAACCTGACTGGACACTTACAAATCCGGGGCTTTATATTCAGCGAGTTAAAAACGAGCTTGCCAAAGTAAATTCCGGTTTAGACGACGTCTTATATCTTCTTCGCGAGAAGGGATATGAAGTCAGCAATCCGCAGCTTACTGACAATCTTCCTTCATTGGAGGATGCGCACGCACATGTTTTTCATCGGTTTCATTATCGACATTTCACATACGTTGAAAAACTGTCGCATTTGCTCGAGGATCATTCCCCAGAAGACATTGATTTGAATTATTCTAAGGCAATGCGCCAAAAGAATGTATTACTCGCAGCACGCGAGGATCTTATGGCAACGCTGGTTAGATTTACCGCATATGCGGAAAACAAACAGTAATTACCTATAATCCGTAAAAAGTTTAAACGGCGGAAGCTTTATAGCTTCCGCCGTCATTTATATTTTTTCAATCACAAAACCACAATATCTCGTTTAATAACTCCATCCTGAACAACCCCAGTTCCGACAAATCTCATACTCTTATCATAAACTCTAAAAATTCCATCAAACTTATCTCCAACAAAAACTTTTGCACCATTAAGGAATTTATTAATTTTAAAATCATCAAACTTAAAAAATCCATTATTCGCAAAAAAATCCTCAACAGAAATAAAACCAAGCTTTTTCAAATCTTCGCAATTAGAAATTTCGGAAATTTTAATAGCCTGTTCAATTCTAAAATCTCCCACTCTAGTTCTATTGAGTTCTTCCATAAATCCAACAGTTCCAAGCCTTTCAGAAATATCCTCACATAAAGTTCTAATATATGTACCTTTCGAAACCTTAGTTTCAAAAATCAATTCACAATTTTCCTTAGATACAGAAATAAGCTTGATATCATAAATCTCTATACTTCTAGGCTTAACATCAATATCTTTTCCTTGTCTTGCATACTCATAAAGTTTTTTTCCATTTACTTTAATTGCTGAATACATAGGAGGAACCTGAGTTTGTTTACCAATAAAGCTATCAAGAACAATTTTTACATTTTTTTCGTCTAACATATTTTCTGTCACAATATGTTCTTCAATAACATCTCCCTCTCTGTCACCAGTAGATGTTTTCTTTCCTAATTTTATAGTTGCTATATAATCCTTATCATGATTTACCAAATATTTAGAAAGACCTGTTCCTTTTCCTATTAAAACAGGCAAAACTCCTGTTGCTTGTGGGTCAAGAGTTCCAGTGTGTCCTGTCTTTTCATGAAATATGCCTTTTAATTTCTGTACTATATCATTTGAAGTCCAATCTTTTTCTTTATTTATTACTATAATTCCGTCCATAAATACGTTTCCCCTTTTGGTGACAGTTCCATTGGGCGAAAATTTCCCAAACTGAACCGTACCTAAATGCAAAATTATTTTAATTGTTTTCTAACTTCACTAAGAACCTTATCTCTAATTTGTTCAATAGTTCCATTTCCATATGCTCCAGCAGCCTTTATATGTCCACCGCCTCCGAACATAATAGCAATACTAGCAACATTAACATATTCTAATGACCTCAAAGAAATCTTAAATCCTTTTCCCTTAACTTCATGTAAAAATATTGAAACTTCAACACCATCTATGTTTCTGCCAACTTCAACAATACCTTCATGATCTCCAGTTACTGCATTTACTTCTTCTTGGTCTTTGCAAGTTATGTATGAAAAAGCAACCTTTCCATTTTCAAAAAACTCTAGTCTATCCATTGCTCTTTTTGTAAGCTCAAAATTAGCTTTATTCTTAGTGCGTAAAGCTTTTATGAATATTTCCGATATATTTACACCTAAAGACAAAATCTCGGCTGCGAATTCAAAAGTTTCTGTTGTTGCACCATAAGAAAAGCCGCCTGTATCTGTTATTATTCCTGTCATAATACATGTAGCAATATCTTTTGTAAGTTTAATTTTAAAATAATTAAACATTCCAATTAAAACTTGCGCACATGCTGGTGCAACAGGATTTACAAAGTTTATATCTCCATACATAATATTGCTACTGTGATGGTCTATTACAATTTTTGTTTTTGCTTTTTCAAAATATTTTGTATAACCTTTTAATATTTTAATATCAGCACAATCTAGTGCAATTGCTAGGTCATATCTTTCTACATCAGTAGATTTTTTTAATTTTTCTATTCCAGGCAAAAATGCAAATGATTTTGAATATTCTGGTATTATAATGTCTACATTCTTCCCAATTTCTTCCAAGGCTAGTCCTATTCCTAGTGAACTTCCTATAGCATCTCCGTCTGGTACTTCATGTGTTAGTATTACGATTGTTTCTGCTTTTTTTATTTCCTCTAATATTGTATCTAATGTCATATTTATTCCTTTCTTTCTGCTACGTTGGGACCAAAAAGAACCGGTCCTAATGTTCCCTATTTTTTCTCCTCTGGCATAATTTCTTTTAATATACTTTCAATTCTAGAACCATACTCCATGCTCTCATCTAATTCAAAAATAAGTTCAGGCGTATATCTTAAATTTATTCTTTTAGCAATTTCAGTTCTAATATAGCCAGAAGCCTTTTTTATACCCTCAAGAGTATTCTTCTTGCTCTTACAATTAAGTAAACTAATATAAACTCTAGCTTGGCTAAAATCTGGAGCTGTCTTTACTTTTGTTACACTAATTAATCCAGTTATGTTTTGATTTCTTAGGTCTTGGTCGATAATTGTACCTATTTCTTTTTTCAAAGTCTCGTTAACCTTATCCATACGATTTGTAGATTTTCTTTGTGGCATACTAATAGTCACACTCCTTTCATTTTGGATTATAACAATTTACAGGAACAAGCCTTTAGCCTTAGCCTAGGCTTGTTAAAAGCATGTTCCTGTGTAAAACATTCAAAAATTATCTTTTAATTTCTTTCATAATATATGCTTCTAGGATGTCTCCTTCTTTAATATCATTATATTTTTCTAATTGGATACCACATTCAAAGTCTTTTGCAACTTCTTTTGCATCATCTTTGAAACGTTTTAGAGATATAAGTTTTCCGTCATGTATAACAACATCATCACGAATAACTCTAACTCCAGCATTCCTTGCAATTTTTCCTGTAAGAACCATAGCTCCTCCAATTGTTCCAACATTTGAGATTTTAAAGATTTGCCTTATTTCAGCTGTTCCTATTATTTCTTCTTCGAATTTAGGGTCAAGCATTCCTTTCATAGCAGCTTCAACATCATCAATTGCTTGATAAATGATAGAATATTGTTTAATTTGAACTTCATCTTTTTCAGCCTCATTTTTAGCTGTTGCAACAGGTCTTACATTAAATGCTATTATAATTGCATTTGAAACTTTTGCAAGTGTAACATCAGATTCTGTAACAGCTCCAGCTGCTGCGTGAATAACTTTTACTCTTACCTCGTCATTTGATAATTTTTCTAGAGATTGCTTTAAAGCTTCAACAGAACCTTGAACATCTGCTTTTACAATTAAGTTTAATTGTTTTAATTTTCCTTCTTCCATTTGTCCGAATAGATTATCTAAAGTTACTGCTGATACTTGATTTATTGATTTTTCCCTAGCTTGACGTTTTCTTCTTTCTATTAAATGTTTAGCCATTTTTTCATCTTTAACTTCATAGAAAACATCTCCAGCTTGTGGAACTTCTGTCAATCCCATGATTTCAACTGGTGTTGATGGTCCAGCTGATTTAACTTTTTTGCCTTTGTCATTTACCATTGAACGTATTCTACCAATTGATGTTCCAACAACAACTGTATCACCTACATCAAGTTTACCTCTTTGAACTAGGACTGATGCAATAGCACCTTTATTTTTGTCAAGCCTTGCTTCTATTACAGCACCTTTTGCTTGTTTTGTTGGGTTAGCTTTTAATTCCAACACATCAGCTTGAAGTAATACCATCTCTAATAATTGGTCAATATTTATATTCTTTTTAGCTGAAATTTCAACATAGATTGTATCTCCACCCCACTCTTCAGGAACTAATTCATATTGCATTAATTCTTCTTTTACTTTTTGAGGATTTGCGTCTGGTAAATCTATTTTGTTAATTGCTACAATTATAGGAATTCCAGCTGATTTCGCATGGTTTATAGCTTCAACTGTTTGAGGCATTACACCATCGTTTGCTGCAACAACCAATATTGCAATATCTGTAATTTGAGCTCCTCTTGCTCTCATTTGGGTAAATGCTTCATGTCCTGGAGTATCTAAGAATGTAATATCTCTATCATTTACTCTTACTTGGTAAGCACCAATTGCTTGAGTAATTCCTCCAGCTTCTCCACCTATTACATTTGTTTTTCTTATTACATCTAAAAGCGATGTTTTACCATGGTCAACGTGACCCATAACAACAACAACTGGTGGACGTTCCTTTAATTCATTTGCGGTATCTACTGACTCATCAAATAATACATCTTCTTCTTTAACTTCTTGCTTTTTCTTTGCTGTTACACCATATTCAGATGCTACTAAAAATGCTGTATCAAAGTCTAAGTTATTATTTAATGTTGCCATAATTCCAAGTGACATAAGCTTCATTATAACTTCGCTAGATGTCTTTTTAAGCTCTGTAGCTAAATCTTTAACACTAATTGATTCAGGTATTGTAATTTCTGTAAGCTTGAAGATTTTTTGTTTTGTTCTTTCTTCTCCCTTAACTGTTGCTTTCTTTTTACCTTTTCTACCTCTTTGAGTTGTTAAATCATAATAATCAAGCATTCCATCTTCTTGGTCATCAAACATATTTGATAAATTATTTCTTTGTTTTAAATTATTTAATTTTTTCTCATTTATTGAATCATCTTGATTTCTTCTAGTTTTCTTTTTAGTAACTCTTGAGTCATCAAATTTACTATTATTTTTTTGTTTGTCAATATTTCTATTATATTCACGAGTTGTTTTTTCTTCTATATTTGATTCAACAGTAATAATATTTTTAATATTTTTTTCGATTCCTTTTTCATCTAATGGACGCCTATTATTGTTGTTTCCAAATCTATTTCCATTGTTGTTGTTATAATTATTATTATAACCATTTCTACTGTTTTGATTACTATTTCTAAAATTATTTTGTCTGTCATTATTTCTATTATCTTTTTGCCAACTAGCTCTTTCTCCATTATTATTGTTTTGGAACCTATTCGTATTTTCTCTTCTTTGGAAGTTATTTCCATTTTCCCCATTTCTTGGATTTTGCCTATAACCATCTCTTCTATTATTTTGATAGTTTCTATCTCCATTATTTCTTTCATAATTGTTTCTATCGCCAAATCCTCTTTCAGATCTATTATTACGAAATCCGTTGTTGGTTCTTTCATTATTATATGATTGATTTTTTCTTTCTGAAAAATCACTATTTTTATTTACGGTTTGAATTTTTTTATTTTCCATATTTTCTTGAACCTTTGGTTCTACTTTCTTTTCAACTACTTTCATTGTTTCTTTTTTCACTACATCCTCTTGAATTTTATTTTCTTCTTTTTTTATTTCTTCTTTCTCCTTTTTAGGTTCTTCTTTATTTAAGCCAAACAATTCACTTACAGTCATAGGTTTTGTAGGTTTATTTCTGTAAACAATATTAAAATCCTTCTTTTGATTTCTTTGAATAAATGGAGTTTTATTATTGTCTTTTGGCTTTGTTTCTTGCTTTCTTTCTTTATTATCATCTTCTAGGATAACCTCTCTTCTGATTATAACAGGATTATCCTTTTTATTAGAATTATCTTTCTTTGGTGCATTTTCTGTTTTTGGCTTTTTTTCTTCTTTTCTAGTTTCTGTTTTTTCTTGTCTTTTATATTTCTCTTTTAAATTTTTTACATCATCATCAGAAATAACACTCAAATGACTCTTTATGCCAATTCCAATCGCCTTTGCTTGTTCTAACAATTCCTTACTAGATAAATTCATCTCTTTTGCTAATTCATATAATTTCATTTTACCCAATAATTTCACCCCCATTAATAGCTTTTCTTAAGCTTTCATATATATTATTTTCAATCTCCATTTCAAATGCTCTTGAGATTTTCTTACTTTTTATAGCTTTATTTAGACACTCTTCAGATTTGCAAAGATAAACTCCTCTACCATCTTTTTTACCGGTTAAATCAACAAAAATTTCACCATCTTTATTTTTTACAATTCTAACCAAGTCCTTTTTGTCTTTTTTGCTATTGCATCCTATACAAGTTCTTTGTGGTATTTTTTTCAAACTAAATCTTCTCCTTTTTTCTCTCTTTTGGTTTTATATTTTTATTCTTCGCTCACCTCTGTATTTTCCCCTTCGCTATTATCTGAAGATGTATTTTCTTTTTCTTCAAGCATCTTTCTAAATTGACTTTCAGATTTTATATCAATTTTCCAATTTGTAAGTTTGGCCGCAAGTCTTGCATTTTGACCAGCTTTACCTATTGCTAA
The DNA here is from genome assembly GCA_934148985.1 of uncultured Clostridia bacterium. Taxonomy (GTDB): domain Bacteria; phylum Bacillota; class Clostridia; order TANB77; family CAG-508; genus CAG-269. The sequence goes on along the minus strand of CAKPDO010000015.1, from coordinate 6,598 downwards.
AGATAATTGGTCATCTGGAACTATAACCTGAGCAAATCTTTCATCCTCTTTACTATCAACAGCCATTATTTTTGCTGGAAGTAATGCTGCTGCTATGTATATTGAAATATCTGGGCTCCATTCTATAACATCAATTTTTTCTCCATGTAATTCATTTATTACATTTTGAATACGTATTCCACGTTGGCCTACACAAGAACCTACTGGGTCAATATTTGGGTCAGATGAATATACTGCGACTTTACTTCTTTTTCCTGGGTCACGAGAAACACTTTTTATTTCAATTAATCCCTCATATATTTCAGGTATTTCAAACTCTAAAAGCTTTCTTACAAAATCTGGATGACTTCTAGAAACAATTACTTGTGGTGCTCCTTTTTCTCCTTTTTCAACATCAACAACATAAGCTTTTATTTTATCATTTACATTATAATTTTCTGTTGGAATTTGTTCCTTTAAAGGCATAACTCCCTCAAGTTTTCCTAAGTCCATTACAACAATACCTTTTTCTGATTTTTGAATTGGACCAGAAACTATTTCTCCTTTTTTGTCACTATATTCAGTATAAATAATTTCTCTTTCTGCTTCTCTTATTTTTTGAACTATAACTTGTTTTGCTGTTTGTGCTGCAATTCTTCCGAAATTTTTTGGAACAATTTCAATTTCTACATTATCTCCTATTTGTATTGACTTATTTATTTTTTTTGCTTCATCTAAACTTATTTCCTGTACAGGGTCATTTGCTCTTTCTACAACTTCCTTTATAGAATATACATATGTTGCTCCTGTTTGTTTATCCATTACTACTTTTACATTTTCTAATGCATCAAAATTTCTTTTGTATGCTGTTACTAATGCTGATTCGATTGATTCTAATAAATATTCTTTTTTTATTCCTTTTTCTTTTTCTAGGTCTTCTAATGCTAGTATTAATTCTTTATTATCAATTGCTTTCATTTTTTATTCTTCCTTTCTTGGCACATTGGGACCGGTTCTTTTTGTGCCCATTTTTGTTCTTTTGGGACCGGTTCTTTTTTGGACATTTTTTTATTCGGTATAAACTGTTTTTACTTGTGATATAATTTTTCTGTCTATTGTTATGTTTTCATCTTCTACTTCAACATCTAATGTATTTTCTGTTATGTCTCCTAAAATTCCTGTATATTCTTTTTTACCATTTTCGTCTTTTTTGAATAGTTTGATATTTACTTCTATTCCTTTAAATTTTTTTAATTGCCAATCTTTTCTTAATAATCTTTCTATCCCTGGTGATGATATTTCTAAAAAGTATTGTTCTTCTATTGGATTTGCTTCGTCAATGATTTCTTTTATTTCATTATTAACTTTTTCACAATCATCTAACGAAATTCCATTTTCATTGTCTATTACTATTCTAAGGATTTTATTTGAACCTTCTTTTACATATAATACGTCATATAATTCATAGCCTATTTTTTCAATTTTGTCTTTTACTAAGGTTTCAACCTTTTCTTCTATTTTTGCCAAATTTTACCTCCTATTTTACAAGAATTAAGAGCGAGATTTTTGCTCCCGCTCTTTCCTTTCTCTTTATGCTTTTTATAGTATACACCTTTTTTCAAGCAATTGCAAGCATTTACACGGATTTTTTTAGCAAAACTAGAAATTTTGCAAAAAATAAATTATATTTTCATGTCATAAACCAAAATTCCTCTCATATAAATTACTAAAAGCAAGTACAACTATTTTTTAGTACATAGGAGGTAAGAAAATGGAAAATCTCGGATTATACCAAGATATTGCAAAAAGAACTCAAGGTGATATATATGTTGGAGTTGTAGGACCTGTAAGAACCGGAAAATCTACTTTTATAAAGAAATTTATGGATTTACTTGTAATTCCAAACATTAATAATGATTACAAAAAAGAGCGTGCAAAAGATGAACTCCCTCAAAGTGCTGGTGGAAAAACAATAATGACAACAGAGCCTAAATTTGTTCCAAATGAGGCGATAGAAATTACAATAGATAATAATTTAAAACTAAAAACACGTTTGGTTGATTGTGTTGGATATTTGGTTCCAAACAGTATCGGATATCTTGAAGATGATAAACCGAGAATGGTAAAAACTCCTTGGTCAGAAGAAGAAATTCCATTTGAACAAGCCGCTGAAATTGGCACAAAAAAGGTTATTGAAGAACATTCTACAATTGGTATTTTAATTACAACAGATGGAAGTTTTACAGAAATTCCAAGAGAGGACTATATTTCAGCTGAAGAGCGAGTAGTTTCCGAATTAAAAGCAATTAATAAACCATTCATAATTTTACTTAACACTGAACATCCAGAAAATTCAGATACAAAGAACCTAGCAGCAAATCTGTGTGAGAAATATGGTTCAACCGTTCTCCCTATAAATTGTGCTAAATTAGACATTTCAGATATTACAAATATCTTTTCTAAAATATTATATGAATTTCCTGTTAGTCAAGTTAATTTTTCTTTTCCAAAATGGATTAATGGTTTGGATTTTTCTCATCCATTAAAACAGGAATTATTTGAAAGCGTTAAAGGTGCATTTGATAATATTTCTCTATTAAAAGAAGCAACTACGTGTAGTAGTATGATTAATAGTACAAATTTAATAACTAAAACAAATATTGATAATATTGAACTTGGAACTGGTAGAATAAATATAAGTATTACATTAAAAGGAAATCTATTTTATCAAGTTTTAACACAAATGACAGGAGTTACTATTAATAATGAGGCTGATTTATTTGCCATAATAACTACTCTTGCTTCTACAAAAAAGAAATATGATAAGATTGCGGAAGCCTTAGATGAAGTTAATCGTAAAGGTTACGGTATTGTTACTCCATCAATTGACGAATTAGTCTTGGCTGAACCTGAAATGGTTAAACAAGGTTCTCGCTTCGGTGTCAAATTAAAGGCTACAGCTCCAAGTTTACATATTATTAAAGCTAATATTGAAACTGAAGTATCTCCTATTGTTGGTTCAGAAAAACAATCAGAAGAACTTGTGAATTATTTACTTTCAGGATTTGAAAGTGATCCTCAAAAAATTTGGAATTCAAATATTTTTGGAAAAAGCTTACACGAACTTGTTAATGAGGGCTTACAAGCCAAACTTGCTAAGATGCCTGAAGAGGCACAAGTTAAACTTCAAGAAACTTTGGAAAGAATTGTTAATGAAGGTAGCGGCGGATTGATTTGTATTATTTTGTAACCAATTTTGGACGGAGTTTTTTGAAAAAGTACCAAAAAGAACTTCGTCCAAAATTGAATAGGCTACTCCCGTCCCCAATTGAAAAATAGTTTACATATTCAGTTGATTTTTTATTGTATTCATGTTATAATTCTTTTCGTAACTTAGTAACCGATTCCAAATTTTTATTTTTTTGGAACACCATAAGAAAGGAGTCTTTTTATATGAAGACATTTGTATTTCGGTCAAAGGTAAGCACTTCTTCTCCTTTTTCACCATTGAATTTTGGAGAAGACAATGAAATTGTCATTCCTATGGCGGTTTATGAGGTATTAGGAACAAAGGCAATTCCACCAGAAAGAAGACGTAATGCTTCTGGACTGTTAAGTTATATTGACAGTCTCACAGAAGGAAACCTTGAAAAAGTAGATTTGTTACATTCTTCTGAATCTGGACTTGTTCAAAAGAATGGCAGCAGATTTTACATCTTAGAAGCTGAGAATAAAATTTTCGATAGTTCTATTTTCAACATGAAGGGACTCTCTGAATATGATAAGAGAATCTTTCAGTTGTGTTTAGAGCTAAAAAAAGCTGGCAAAGATGTTCACTTAATTTCTAAAAATCATGTTATTCGTCAAAAAGCTATGATTTTAGGAATTAATGCAGAACCGTTCAAAGATGAACTTGCTCCTTCCCTAAAAGAGCAATATACCGGAAAGGGTGGAAAAATTTTTACAAGCCTGACATCCTATATTGCACTTGAAAGCCGGGAATGTGATGAAGGGATTTTGATTGAAAGCTTGATTGAGCCTCCATCTATTTCGCCGGTTGAGAACATGTTCTATATTCTCTCTACTCCAGAAAAGGAGAAAGAAAATGAACATTTGGTAGTTCGTTATACAAATGGAAAATTTGTTCCATTGACTTACTATCGTGATTACTGCCCAGAAGGGTACAAAGCTTTGAACGATGAGCAAAAAATGATGATGGAATGTTTACTTGCACCAGCCAGTATTGCTCCTTTAGTTATTATAAAAGGATCCGCTGGTTCAGGAAAGACTTATGGAGCCATTTCATCTGCTTTGGAAAACATTTCAAAATACAATGATTCTCCAAAAAATATCGGAAAATACAGAGAGCTTTTAGTTTCTGCACCTGTTGTAGAAATGATTCCAGATCAAAAACTTGGATATCTCCCAGGAAATATTGATGAAAAATTTTCTCCATATGCACGAGGTTTTGCGGACAATATTAAGAACCTGTTAATGGCTGTAAGCCCTGAACTTGAGAATACAGACATTTCATTCTCGATTTACGAATTATTTGAAAGAAAGTTCATTGAGTTTGAACCCGCTAACTTTCTTCGTGGAGGAAGTATTACAAATTCCTTCTTCATGTTAGATGAAGCTCAGAACTACTCACCATACTCTATGCCTCACATTATCACACGTGCCGGACATAATTGTAAGATTGTTTTGATGGGAGATCCTTCACAGGTCAGTGCTTTAGACTTAAGTGAACGTTTTAATGGACTTGTTTATGCATCTGAAAGTATGAAAGGTAGTCCATTAGTTTGGCAGGTCACATTGCCACATTCTGTTAGAAGTCCTCTTGCAGAAGAAGCAATCCGACGTATGAAATACTAATTATTAACTCCTTTATTGGCCGCAGGTTGAAAAACCTGCGGCTTTCTATTATTTTTCCTTGCAATTTCACTAATAATTTTGTATAATAGTCACATAATAAAATAAATGGAGGCATATAATGGAAAAATTAATAATAAGAAATTTATATAAAGACACCAAAAAATATGAAAACAAGGAAATATCTTTAGAAGGATGGGTTCGTACAATAAGAGTATCTAAAAATTTTGGATTTATAGAATTAAATGATGGTTCATTTTTCAAAAACGTGCAAATTGTAATATCTGATAACTTACCAAATTTTAAAGAGCTTTCAAAATTAACACTAAGTTCATCAATAAAAGTAATAGGTGAACTTGTATTAACACCAAATTCAAAGCAAGCTTTTGAAATTCAGGCAAAAAGTGTAGAAATATTTAATGTTTGTGATAATGACTATCCATTGCAAAAAAAGAGACATACATTTGAATATTTAAGAACAATTGCCCACCTTCGTCCACGTGCAAATACATTTTATGCGGTGTTTAGAGTTAGAAGTGTTTTATCATATGCAATTCACAAATTCTTCCAAGAAAAAGGATTTGTCTATGTACACACTCCCCTAATTACATCAAGTGACGCTGAAGGTGCTGGTGAAATGTTTAATGTAAATTCATTTGACCTAGCAAATGTTCCAAAAACTGAAGATGGACAAGTAGATTATTCTAAAGACTTTTTTGGTAAACCAGCTCATCTAACAGTTAGTGGTCAATTAGATGTTGAAACATATAGTGCAGCATTTAGAAATGTTTATACATTTGGTCCTACTTTTAGAGCTGAAAATTCAAACACTGTTAAACACGCCGCTGAATTCTGGATGATTGAGCCAGAAATTAGTTTTGCTGATTTATCTGATGATATGGATTTAGCTGAAGAAATGATTAAATATATTTTTTCTTATGTTTTAGAAAATTGCCCAGAAGAAATGGAATTTTTCAATCAATTTGTCGATAATACATTGCTTGAAAGACTTCATAATGTTATATCTTCTGATTTTGCAAGAATTTCTTACACTGATGCAGTTAAAGAACTTGAAAAACATAATGATGAATTCGAATTTAAAGTTTCTTGGGGTATTGACCTTCAAACAGAACATGAAAGATATTTATGCGAAAAAATATTTAATAAACCTGTTTTTGTAACAGATTATCCAAAAGATATTAAAGCATTTTATATGAAGCAAAACCCAGATGGTAAAACTGTTGCAGCAGCTGACCTTTTAGCTCCTGGAATTGGTGAAATTATAGGTGGAAGTCAAAGAGAAGAAAATTATGATAAATTAATTAACAGAATGAAAGAACTAAATATGGATTTAAAAGAGTACTTATGGTATTTAGACTTAAGAAAATATGGTAGTGTTGAACATTCTGGTTTTGGTTTAGGTTTCGAAAGAGCTATGATGTATTTGACTGGTATGCAAAATATCCGTGATGTTATTCCTTTTCCTAGAACTCCTAAAAATTGTGAATTTTAGTATATTTTTAAAAAGACATTTTTGCCCAAAAATGTCTTTTTTTGTATTTATTTTTCTTTTTCAGTAATTTCGACAAATTTTGCACTTTTTATGCTGTATAATAAATAGACATACTTGATTCCCCTTAAGTATGTCTATTTTTGGTAATTTTATTACCATCTCCCTCATTCGGTGAGCAAAATTGCATAAGTCATTTACAATATTATTATACTATAATTCTAAAAATTTGCAATA
>CAKPDO010000014.1 GCA_934148985.1 uncultured Clostridia bacterium | reverse complement strand
GGACATATAAGAGATTTACCTAAATCAAAATTAGGAATAGATATAGAACATGATTTTGAACCACAATATATAAATATTAGGGGAAAGGGTGATTTGATAAAATCTTTAAAGAAAGATGCAAAATCGGCTAAAAAAGTTTATCTTGCAACCGACCCGGATCGTGAGGGAGAAGCTATTGCTTGGCATTTGGCTCATATTTTGGAGGCAGATGAAAGTAAAATTACAAGAGTTACATTTAATGAAATAACAAAAGGAGCAGTTCAAAAAGCAATCAAGGAACCAAGAGATATAGATATAAATTTAGTTGATGCACAGCAGGCTAGAAGGGTTTTGGACAGAATTGTTGGATATAAAATAAGTCCTGTCCTTTGGAAAAAGGTTAAAAGAGGATTATCAGCAGGGCGTGTGCAGTCTGTAGCAGTTAAGCTAATAGTTGACAGAGAAAATGAAATTGAGAATTTTATTCCAGAAGAATATTGGAATATTTATGTAAATTTATTAGATAAAAATTCTAAAAAAGAGTTTGAAGCACATTTTACGGGAAAGAATAACAAAAAAATGGAGCTTCATTCTAAAGAAGAAGTTGATGAAATTTTAAAAAATATTGATAATGCGAAATATATTGTAACAGACATAAAAAAGAGCGAGAGAAAGAGACAACCCGCACCACCATTTACAACAAGTACAATGCAACAGGAAGCTTCGAGAAAATTAAATTTTACTTTGAAAAAAACAATGTCGGTTGCACAAGTTCTTTATGAGGGAATAAAACTTCCACAAGGCCATACAGGACTTATAACATATATGAGAACTGATTCAACTAGAATTTCAGAAGAAGCAAGAGCAGCAGCAAAAGAAGAAATTTTTAAGACATATGGTGAAAAATACTATGAAAACAGATATTATAAGACAAATAAAGATGCTCAAGATGCACATGAGGCAATAAGACCAGCACATATTGAACTTTCACCTGATGAAATAAAAGAACATTTGACTACAGAACAATATAAATTGTACAAATTAATATATAATAGATTTTTAGCAAGCCAAATGCCAGCAGCTGTTTATGATACAATGCAAGTATCTATAAGTGCAAATGGATATGATTTCAAGGCAAATGGACAAAGTTTGAAATTTAAAGGATTTATGGTTTTATATGTGGAGGGAACAGATGACAATCAATCAGCAGAAGTCGAAGGGATACTACCTCCATTAGATGTAAATCAAGAAGTTGAAAAGAAAAAAATAAGTCCAAAGCAAAGTTTCACAGAACCTCCAGCAAGATATACAGAGGCAAGTTTAGTTAAGGCTTTGGAGGAAAAAGGAATTGGACGACCATCAACTTATTCTCCAATTATAACAACAATAATAGACAGGCATTATGTTCAAAAAGAACAAAAACAACTGGTTCCAACAGAACTTGGAAAAGTAGTAAATAAGCTTTTGATAGAAAATTTTTCTGATGTTGTAAATGAGGAATTTACGGCGAATATTGAAACTAGATTTGATAGAATTGCAGAGGGCGAAGAAAAATGGAAAAATATAATTAGAGAATTTTATGCACCTTTTATAAAAGAAGTTGAAAAGGTTGAGGAAGAATTAGAACATGTAAAACTTGAAGATGAAGTTTCAGATGTTGTGTGCGAAAAATGTGGACGATTAATGGTTTATAAATATGGAAGATATGGAAAATTTTTAGCTTGCCCAGGATTTCCAGAATGTAGGAATACTAAGGCTATAATAGAAACGATAGATGTGCCTTGTCCAAATTGTGGGGGAACGGTTCAAGTTAAGAAATCAAAAAGAGGCAGAAAATTTTATGTTTGTGAGAATAATCCAGATAAATGCAATTATATATCTTGGAACAAGCCTAAAATTGGCGAAAAGTGGAATCCTGATAACCAAGAAAAAGTTGAAGATGAAGAAAAGAAGACAAGAAAAAAAGCAACTAGCAGAAAGAAAAAATAGGGACCATAGGGGTCGGTTCTTTTTGGCCCCATATCTAGCAAAGAGGTGAAAAAATGAGAGAACAACAATATATTTTAAAAAATCAGGACTCTTTTGAGTTGAAACATATTTTTGATTGTGGGCAGTGTTTTAGATGGAATGAAGAAGATGATAAGAGCTATACTGGAGTGATAAAACAAGGGGTGTTAAATGTACAAAGGAAAGATAATGAAATATTTTTTTCAGGGATGCTTGACGGAGATATTAAAGATATTGTAACAAATTATTTTGATTTAAATAGAAATTATTCAAAAATTAAAGAAAAGCTTTCTAAAGTAGATGAAAATGTTAATTTAAGTATTAAATATGGTGAAGGAATAAGAATTTTAAATCAAGATTTATGGGAAACAATTATTTCTTTTATAATTTCAGCAAATAATAATATTCCAAGAATAAAAGGAATTATTGAAAGACTATCTAAAAATTATGGAAAAGAAATTGATTGGAATGGAAGAAAATATTATTGTTTTCCTACTCCTGATGAACTTAGAAATGTTAATACTCAAAATTTTAGAGATTTAGGAACTGGATTTAGAGATGTTAGATTATTTGAAACTACTCAAATGATTTTAGATAAAAAGGTTAACTTGCAAAGCCTTTACAGTGCGGATACTTTAAGTGCTAGAGAAACTTTACTTTCTCTTTCTGGTGTTGGTCCTAAAGTTGCTGATTGTATTTTACTTTTTTCTGATTTAAAGAGGTTTGATGTTTTTCCGATTGATGTTTGGGTTAGGCGCGTTATGAATGAACTTTATATTAATAATCCTGATGAAAGCAAAGTTAATAAAAAGGATATTGCTAGGATTGCTAAAGAGAAGTTTGGAGATTTAGAGGGATTGGCTCAGCAGTATTTGTTTTATTGGAAAAGAGAGGCGTGAATTACTAAAGTAATAGTTATTTTTGATATTAATGGTTATAAAATTGTAAAAACTCTCATTTAGTGAGAGTTTTTTACATAAAAAATATAATTTAGTGCCTTTTTAAGTATCTCTTTAACAAAAACGTTAAGAAATAAGGAAAAGTATAGAATTTTCCATTAAAACCAATATTTTTATTGCAAAGTTTTATTCCGTATTTGATATCCTTGTATTTTTTTCCATCTATTAAATTATTCAAGGAAACTGTCGGATTGTCATTGGCTTTTACTTCAACAGGAATTAAGGAATCTTTATCTCGTATAAAAAAATCCATTTCAATTGTTCCTTTTTCGTTTTTATAGAAATATAATTTATAACCTTGTTTAACTAACATTTCACCAACAATATTTTCATAAATAGCACCTTTGTATGTATTAAAATTTTTGTTATATCTTAAATCTTCTTGTGCTTCATCATCTAATGAGCCTATTAGAATTCCTGTATCTCCAAAATATAGTCTAAAATTGTCGGGATTATAATTACCACCTAATGGAAGTTCTGGAGTTTCCATACAATATGAAATATTTACTATTCCGGCATTATTTAGCCAATCAATAGTACCTATGTATTCTCGGCTTCTTGCACCATCTTCAATTTTGGAAATTTGAAATTTTTTATTTTCATTTCCTAAAAAAGTTGGAATTTTTCTATATACATTTAATATTTTTCCTTGGTCTAATCCGTTTGCATATTTTGTAATATCTTCTTCGTAATCTAATAAAATTTGTTTTTGCAATTCTAATGTTCCACTATAATTTTTTTGAGTTACAAATTTATTTACAATTTCTGGCATTCCACCTATTATCATATATTCTTTAAAATTAGACATCATAACGTCATATTGAACTTTGCTTAAAGGTTTTAAATTTACCATATTTTGGAATAGGTCTTCAATTTGTTCTTCTTTATATCCTTTGGCCCATAAGAATTCTTCAAAATCCATTGAATACATAGTATAGTCAAGCTTGTTTCCAACACTATTTGACTCAATTTCTTTATAATTTATGCCCATTAATGAACCTGAGCAAATTACATCAAATCTTTTATCAAGATTAAATGATTTTAAGGATGTTGCACAATTAATACATTCTTGTAGTTCATCGAAAAAAAATAAAGTTTTTCCTGGAATAAACTTTAAATCGGGATTTTTTAGTGATATGTTTTTTAAAATTGTATCTACTTCATAACCATCGTCAAATATATCTTTATATTGTTTTTGCAAAGCAAAATTAATTTCAATTACGTTTGGGTAATTGTTTTTGGCAAAATTTTCAATTGCATCTGTTTTTCCAATTTGCCTAGCACCTTTGACTATTAGTGGCATTTTACTTTCGTCATTTTTCCAATCAATTAAATACTGGTCAATTTTTCTTTTTAATCTATTCATATGTATCACCTCTGTATATATCTTATCACAAAATTCTTGAATTTTCAATAGAAAAAATCACAAAATTCCAGCACAAAAACAAACAAAAATCACAAAATTCTAATTGAAAATGACAAAAAAATCACAAAAATCCGTTAAATGGCTTGGATTTTTCAAGAAAATAAAAAATTTAGATATTTTCTATTTAATTATTTTAGAAAAAACACTTGACTAGACTGTACAAGTAAGATAAAATTATCTCATAAAATAAAAAAGAGGTAAGATGCAAATGATAAAAAACGCTAGAACCCTTGCGGGAGTACACACACACACACACACACACACACACACACACACAAGTAACTTAGTAAATGGAAAAATAAAATATAATAAGGCAAGCCATAAACTTATAGGAGTATAGGTTTTATTTGGCTTGTCTTTTCGTCGTTTTTTAGTGCAAAATACCTTGAAAAAAAAAAAAGAGGAATAAAAAAATGAATAAAAAAAATGAGGGTATAACATTAATAGCTTTGGTAATTACAATAATTGTTTTACTAATTTTAGCTGGAATAAGCATTTCTGTTATAACAGGAAATAATGGGATTTTAAAACAGACAACTATAGCAAAGGAAAATACTGAACAAGCAAGAGCGGAAGAAGAAGTAAAAATGGCAATGGCAAATTACTTAATAGAAAGTAAGACAGAAGAGGCAGTAACACTTAAGAAAATGCTTGATGAAAACCTAGAACAAGGGCAAATTGAAAATTTTAGTGCTAATAGTAAAGTTGCAACTTTTACATATAAAAATCAAAGGTTTAAAATAAATCTTGAAAATAATGAAGTAATGAAAGATGATGAGTTTGATAAATGGGATGGAGTAACAGAAAAACAACAAAAAGGACTGGTTGGAAGTGGAACAGAAGAATCACCTTATTTAATAAAATGTGCAGATGATTTAATTTATTTTAATAATGTGTTATGCAATTATGAAAAAATTACAGGCTTAGATGAAAATAATAGTGAAAATGGACAAAGTATTTCAGCACAAAATGCTTCATTTAAATTGACCGCAAATATATCCTTAGAAAATAAAAAATGGACACCGCTTGGGAAAGTATCAGATAATTCACTTTCTTCTTTTTATGGAAAATTTGATGGAAATGGATATGAGATAACAAATATTAGTGAAGAAGAAAATAGTTTTGTTGGATTTTTTGCTAATTTGGAATCTGGTTCGGAGGTTAAAAATTTAAGAATTACCAATTCAACATTTAATCAAAATGTAAGTGGGAAAGCAGGAGGAATTGCGGCATCAGCTTATAATTCAAAAATAGAAGATTGTTATTTTTCTGGAGTGATATCAACTAGTGGAGCACAAACAGGTGGAATTGTAGGATATATGAGTAATGGAATAATAAAAAATTGTACATCTAATACAAAAATAGTAAGTAGTGATACATATGTTGGCGGAATTATAGGAAATGGATATGTAGTTAATATTGAAAGTACCAATAATATTGGAGATATATCTGGAATTCAACATATAGGAGGAATTGCAGGAAGTTTATCAGGAACAATAAAAAAATGCTACAATCAAGGAAATATTTCTAGTAGTGGGCAGCATATAGGTGGGCTTATAGGAAGTATTGGGGCTCCTGGAACGGAAATTGAAGAAGGTTATAATTTGGGAGAAATTAATATAAATGGAACTGCATATGATTGTGGAGGATTGATAGGAGTAGTTTCAGGTGGAAATAATAATAAAATTTCAAATTCATATAACAAAGGAAACATAAATGGAAATATAACATATGGAGGAGGAATTATAGGATATTCATATGTAAAGGTAAATGTTTTAAATTGTAAGAATGTTGGAAGCTTTAATGGAACTGTAACAAATAAAGGAGAAATTTGTGGAAACTCAATTGAATAATTTGTAAAAAAATAACCTCAAAAAATATTAAAAAATATCCTTGAAAAATCGACATTTTTAATATAAAATACAAAAGAAAAAATAACAGAAAGGAAAAAAAGATGTACTTAAAAAGACTAGAATTACAAGGATTTAAATCATTTGCAGATAAAACAACACTAGAATTCATGCCAGGAATAACAAGTGTAATAGGGCCAAACGGTTCTGGAAAGAGCAATATTGCAGATGCCATAAGATGGGTACTTGGAGAACAAAGCATGAAAGAACTACGTGGGGGAAAATCAGTAGATATAATATTTGCAGGAACACAAAATAGAAAATCATTAGGGTTTGCTGAGGCATCGCTTGTATTTGACAATCAAGATGGCAAACTTCCTATAGAATATAAAGAAGTGACAGTAACAAGAAAGTTATATAGAAGTGGAGAAACAGGATATTTCATAAATAAAGCACAATGTAGATTAAAAGACGTTTTAGAATTATTTATGGATACTGGAATTGGAAAAGATGGATATTCCATAATAGGACAGGGAAAAATTGACGAAATTTTAAGTAATAAATCAGAAGATAGAAGAAATGTATTTGAGGAAGCAGCAGGGATTGTTAAATTCAAGACAAGAAAAGAAGAATCAGAAAAAAAGCTTGAACAGACGAAACTAAATGTTTTGAGAATAAATGATATTTTATCAGAGATTGAGGCAAACCTTGAACCTTTAAAACAGCAGTCAGATAGAGCAAAAAGATATTTAGATTTAAAAAATGAACTTAAAGGTATAGAAGTAGGTTTGTTTTTGTATAATATTGAAAAATATAAACAGGATTTGGCCAAAATTCAGGATGATATTGAAATTATGCAAAATACATATAATTTAGAAGAAGGAAAGCTTGAGAAAATAAAGATTTTAAAAGAAGATTTAAAGAGTCAAATTGATGAATTAACAGAAAAAATAGAAAATACACAAAATTTAAAATTTTCAAGCGAAAAAGAGGCGGAAAGCTTAACTTCTGAAATAAATGTTGCAAAATCTAAAATAGAAAATAATGAAGAAAATAGAAAAAGATTTAAAGAAGAAATTGAAGAAATTGCATTAAAAATTTCAAAAACAGAAGAAGAAATGAACAATAAACTTAGTAAAAAAGAAAGCTTAAAAGAAAATAAAGAAAAATATGAAAAAGAGCTTAAAGAAAAACAAGATGAATTAGAAAAAATAAATAAAACTTTATCTGAAAAAGAATTAGAAATTGAAAATGATAAGAAAAAACTGGAAGAAAATACAGATTTAAAGTATGAATTAGAAAGCTATATAAATGAACAAAAAGCTAATATTTCTAATGCCGAAAAGAGAAGTGCACAATTACAAAATGATATACAAAATAGTATCTCTGAATTAGATAATACAAGATTTTCTAAGGAAGAAATTGAAAAGGGATTTTTTGAAATTCAAAAAGAAAAAAATAATGTTTCAAAAGAACTTGAAGACATAATTAACGAAAAAAATAAGGCGGAAGAACAAATTAAATCAATTGATATAAAAATAAACAATAATATACAAGAATTGAATTTTAAAGAATCAAAATACAAGTTTTTGGTTGAAACGGAAAAAGAAAAGGATGGATATCAAAAGAGTGTTAAGGCTTTGCTTCAAGAATGTGAAAAATCAAAAGAATTGGGCAGAGGTGTAAAAGGAGCATTAGCTGAACTTATTGATGTGCCACAAAATTTGGAAACGGCAATAGAAATGTCGCTAGGTGCAAGTATCCAAAATATTGTAACAGAAAGTGAACAAGATGCAAAAAGATTGATTGAGTATTTAAGAAAAAATAATTTAGGTAGAGCTTCATTTTTACCAATTTCAAATATTTTTGGAAAAAAGCCTGAGAAAATAAAAGGTGATATTAGTGGAGTCCTTGGATTTGCATCAGACTTGATAAATTACGATAAAAAGTGTGAACAAATTATTTTGAATTTATTAGGCAAAACTGTAATTGTAGAAAATATGGATGTGGCAATTAGAGTTTCAAAGGAAAATGGACATAATTTTAAAATTGTTACATTAGATGGGGACATAATAAGTCAAACAGGTTCAATGACAGGTGGTTCTGTTAATAAGAAAACAGTTAAGATCTTAGGTAGAGGCAAGGAGATTGAAGATTTAGCAAGTCAAATAGCAGATATAAAAGAAAGACAAGAAGATTTAAAAAAACAGAAAGAAAGCATTATAAATTCTAATAAAAATGTTATTGAAAAGACTGAAAAACTGGAGAGCTCACTTCAAACAATTGAGATAAAATACAATGTCGAAAATCAAAAATTAAATACTGTAAAGGAAAATATAGATAGAATTTCTAATCATTTAGAAAAGTTAAGAAAAGAAAAATCGGACCTAGAAAAGCAAAAAAATGAGTATTTAGATATTATTGATAAAAAAAGTAAAGAAAAAGAACAAATTGATATTGAAAATGAGCAAATAAGAAATAAAATCGGAGAATATTCAAGCTCAAACAAAGATATAGCTAAAAAGGTTGATGATTTGAATTTTGATATTACAAATTTGAAAATTTCAGTATCATCATTTAATGAAAGTGAAAGTTCAATTGACGAAATGGCCGAAATGCTTAAAAATGAAATTGAAATTCAAAACAAAAATATTAAAAATAAAGAAAGCCAAATTGAAAAAATTGATTTTGAGCAAAAAGATTTAGAACAAAAAATAAATGATGCAAATGCTAAGATAAACGAACTTAAGCTTAATGTTAACACAACAGATGAAGATATTGAAAAAATGAAAAAAGAAAGACAAAAAAATAATGAAAAATTGGCTTTAAAAGAGAAAGAAGAAGTTGAAGAAATTAATGTAATTCAAGATTTAAAAGGCCAAATAGTAAAAATTGAGGTTAAAAAGTCTAAAATAGAAGATGATTTAAATGAAACTATTACATCATTATGGAATGAATATGAGCTTACTCCAAATAATGTAGATGGGTATGAAAAGCCAGAAAATATTGCGATTACAACAAGAAGAGTTAATAATTTAAAACAAGATATAAGAGAACTTGGAAGTGTAAATGTTGATTCTATTGAGGAATATAAAAATCAAAAAGAAAGATATGACTTTATGTGTGAACAACGTTTAGATTTAGAAAATACAATGGCTAAATTAAGAGATATGATTCAAGAAATAACTGACAATATGAAAACTAGATTTAAAGAAAAAATGAAAATTATAAATGAAAATTTTGGCCAAACATTTAAAGAACTTTTTGGTGGAGGAGAAGCAAGAATTAGGCTTGAAGACGAGGTAAATATACTAGAGTGTGGAATTGATATAGAAGCTCAGCCACCAGGAAAAAAACTTCAAAGTATGGGACTTTTATCTGGTGGAGAAAGGGCATTTACAGCAATTGCACTATTATTTGCCATTTTGAAAATGAACCCAGCACCTTTTTGTGTACTTGATGAAATTGAAGCAGCTCTTGATGATGTTAATGTTAATAGATATGCTGAATTTTTGAAAAAGTTCGCAACTGGAACTCAATTTTTGGTAATTACTCATAGAAAAGGTACAATGGAAGCTGCTGATACTGTTTATGGTGTTACTATGGAGGAAAAGGGAATTTCTAAATTACTTTCTATGAAATTAAGCAAGCAGTAATAAAATTATTTATGTATAATTTTGGAAAAGATGGCAAGAATTTTAATATAACGTTTTTTAAGGAGTTTGGTTTATGGAAAAAAGTAAAATGAAAAACATTGTTATATTAAAGAATTTGCCATCTAATTTAATTGAAGAAGCTTTTGTTGTTGTTAAGTCTAGAAAGGTTGCAAGAAGCTTGGAGTACATAGATGGAAAGAAAAATAAGTTTGAAAGTGATTGCAAAGATGATGGATATATTGTAAGAGAGGCAGAAAGTGTGCTTTCAAGTTATGTGAATTTTGTAGAAAAGGGAAGTGGCAAAACAGAGAAAAAATCATTTGAAAAGAGATATAAGATGATGAAAATTTATGGAATTGTTGCTACTATTGTGATTGGTGTTATGGCTTTTTGCATATGATTTTGTGAGAACAATTTGAAGGTTTTAAGTAAAAGATAGAAATTTTTGTGTTTATGGGGGAATGTAGATAGATTATCTATTTTCCTCCATAAATTTTATGCTAAATTTGTTGAAAAAATTTTTTCTTTATGGTTTAATAATATTGGAATATTTTAAATTTATACATAAGTATATAAATTGGAGGAAAACAAATGAGTGATTTTACGTTTATAACTAGGGAGCAACTTTTCGAAGATAAGGAAAAACTCGAAAGTATAAAAAGTAGAGGAATTAAAGCAGCAATTACGGATTTCTCAATTTTATTAAAAGGTTGGGTAAATAATAATCATCATGTAGATGGAGATGATTCTCTTGCAGGAAGAACAGGAGGGTATTTTACAAAATCTAATTTTGACGATTTTGGGGAGTATGTGGTAAGTACTCTGGGAAACATAATTTATATGTCGAAAGGAGATTGGGAAACTGGAGCTCGACCTGTTTTACCATTTTTGACAGTCGATGAAATCCCTACTAATGGAGTAAGTGTCAAGGAGAAAGATGGAATTAAATATGTTGAGTATGGATATTATCCTCAAAGTGCAGCTGAACATAAATTACAACAAGAATTAGAACAGCAATTCGATAATGGAAAAATAAATAAAACCGGGAATGTATATACTCATTTAAAAAAATATAGTAAAGATGAAGAAGAGTCTAAGATTCAAGTATACGAAGAATATGAATATAAGGGAAAAAGATATATAAGAGTTAAAGTGAATTCTGTTTGGGAAGATGAAGAAGAAATTAAACTTTCAAATGGAGAAGTTTATGAAGATGATGAGGATGTATGGATAAAAGTAGAACCAATAAAATGGTTAATAGATGAAAAAGAAAAAATAATGATTACAGAAAAAATAGTTTTTGCAGGAGTTCAATTTGATGATAAGAAAGAAAAATATCATACAGAAAAGTTTGAAAAAACTAATATATACAAATTCACAAATGACATATGGGCAAAAGAAATTGAACAAGTAAGAAGCAAACGGAAAAAAAATTGAACAAAACGTTGAACAGAACATTGAGCAAGAATTGGAAGAAGGACAGACTAAAAGGACTAGAAAAACAAGACTACAAAGATTAAACCCAGATAAATCGAAAACTAAGGACAAAAGAAAAATGACAATAACAGAAGAACTAGAGAGTTATATAGAAGCTGGAGAGAGTGTTCTGCTTAGAGGTCCATCAGGTATAGGAAAAACAGAAAGAGTAAAGAGTTTATATCCAGATTTAGTTTATATAAAGCTTACAAATAATATGTTTCCAGAAAAAGTTGTAGGTTCAACAAATTTACAAACAGGGGAAAGTATTCCACCAGATTTTGCCAAGCAAATTATATTAGATAGTGCTACAGAAGAAGAAAGAAAATTAGTTGAAGAAAATATTCAAAATATATATAAAGTAGCAGACAATGTATATGAAAGGTCGAAAGAAAGTGACAAAAAAGTAGTAATAATGCTTGATGAGCTTTTGAATGTAAAGCCAGCGGTGCAAAGTTTAGTTTATACATTGGTATTAAATAGATTTGTAGAAATGGGAAAAGGGCTAAAATTACCAGATAATGTAGTAATTGTAGCAACAGGAAATCAAAAGAAATATTCAATGGTAGCAGAAGACCTAGCAGAGCCACTAGAAAAAAGAATAAATCATATAATAGATGTGGAACCAAGAGTTGGAGAGTGGATAACAGAATATGCAATTCCAAATGGAGTGCATCCACAAGTAATAGGATACATATTATCAAAGTATAATTTGAATGGAAAGAGCGAAGACATAGAAGATATAGGATATTTTTATGAAGAACCAGAAGTAGGGGAAAAACATCCAGATAAATATGGACAAAAAGGAAGAACAAATGACCCAAGAAGCTGGACACAGATATCTGATACACTAAAAAATTTTGAAAGAGATTTACGAAATGGAAAGTTTGAAGGAATAGATGTAGGAGATGCATTAAAAAGAAGAATAGGAACAAAATTAAGAGAAGAATGGGCAGAAGAATTTTATGATTTTTATAATATGCTAACATTAACACCAGAAGAAGTAGTAGATGCATATCAAAAAGATGAAGAAGGAAATGTAGAATTTGATATAAGTAAAGAAGATTTCCCCCAAGATATAAATGAGAGATTTGCATATATGACAGCTCTTATAACAGCAGATGAAAAACAGGTAAAAATATGTAGAGAATTCATAAGAAAACATTGTGACCCAGAATATTTAGCTATATTTGATATTTGCTGGGCAGGAAATGATGAAAAAAAGATTAGAAAAATAGATGAATTGCAGAGTTTAGATGAATTGAACAAAAGAACATATGATAGTGATGATATTAGAAGATTTACAAGAGAAGGCTTGACAGGTTTTGATATGATAGATTTAGCTTATAATGAATATCAAAAAAATAGAGATACAGAAGGAAAGGGGATAGAATAATGATAGACATTAGTTTAATTGAATTTCAAAAAGGAATAAGAGCAGTAGGTGTAATTGTACTTAATTCAGATGTTAAAAAATTGAGCAATTCGTATAGTATAGATGCAGGGGTGAGCGATTTTGATTTATTTGGTGTGAAGATTGGACATCCTATTTTTAAAGATGGGGTAGAAAAAGTTTCAAAAAATAATGAGATTTCATATTTAATAATATCAAATATTGATAAAGTAGAAGAAGAAAAACAAAATAGGTTTGTAGGATTAGTTAAAGACAGAGAATTTATGGGATATAGTTTACCTGACAATGTTATAATAGTGTTTACTGTAGAATCGGAAAATGAGATTAAGAAAATTTCTGGGGAACTTTATCACTTTTGCAATGTGAATGTATAATAAGCGAAAGGAATAAAAATAGTGGATATTGAAAAAAATATAATTTACGAAGCAAAAAAGATGCTATTAGTTCGATATTCTAGTTTTGCCAGTGAAATTGCAAAAGCAAATATCGAATATAGAACAGATTTAAAATATCATACAGCAGCTGCAGATGGAAGAAATGTATATATAGACCCTGATTACTTCAAAAAATTGGATGAAGAGGAAAGAGTGTTTTTAATTGCTCATGAATTTATGCATAATAAATGTGGTCATATGTATAGAATAAAAGACTCAAATGGCGTAATGAGGGATTTAGATGCTTGGAACTATGCAGCGGATGCTGTGACAAATGCTAATTTGGAAAGAGATGGTTTTACTATTAGCGAAGGATATGTAAATAGACCTGAAGCTATAAATTATTCGGTTGAAGAATTTTATGAAATAGTAATGAAAGAAAGAGAAGAAAAACGAAAAAATAGCAAGCAAAATGATGGAGAAGGGCAAGATGGAAATGAAGCAAAAAATCGGAAATGGCCAAAGTGAAAGCACTGGAAACAGTGAAAATCAAAGTAATGAGTCAAATACAAATGAACAAGAACAAAATGGTGAAGATGAAAAAATTAAGGATGACCATAGCATGTGGGAAGAAGCATTTCGAGCTCTAGAGAATGGTACAAAAGAAGAAAAAAATTCTAATAGACAGCAAACTTCTAATAAAAGTCAAGAGGACGATAGAAATCAAGAGTTGGATAAACATAAGGGTTCAAATGAAGAAAATTCTATGCAATCATCCAAAAGAAAGAATAATGAGATTAAATTTGAATTTAACGAAAGAATTGAATTTGAGAAAAATAGAAGAGAAGTGATGGAAAGAGCTAAAAATAGATTTGGTAGAACAAAGAGAGAAATAAGAGGAGAACAGAATATAGAAGAGTCTATTAAACTAGGAAACATAGGAGAAAGTAGAAATGAAATAGATTGGAAGTTGTTACTTCGTAGGGAAGTTGAAAAAAGTGAAACAATATGGAGTCAAAGACGTTCAGTAGCGGAAAATAATTATGCATATAGACTCGAAGAAAATGATGTGGATGAAGAAGCAGAAACAGAAGTTATGATTGATATTTCTGGCTCTGTAGATTTAGAACTCGTAAAAGCTTTTTTAAGGGAGCTAAAACCAATAATAAAACAATCCAAACTAAAAGTGGGATGTTTTAACGAAAAATTTTGGGGACTAGTTGAAGTAAAAACGATAAAAGATATAGATAATTTTACAATTCCAAAAGAAGCTAGATATGGAAGGTATGCCTGGACAGAAGATTGGGATCTTGCTGTTAGGTCATTTTCAAGAAAAAGTGGTATAAACAAAATTGTATTCACCGATGGAGAACCATGCCCAGGAACGATGCCTAAAGATGATTTGAAAAGAGAAAATGTGATATGGATGGTATATGGCAATAAAGATTTCAAGCCATGTTGTGGCAAAGTTATAGATATAACAGAAAAACAACTTAGAAGGCTACATCAAATAGAACAGATTATAGAACAGAATGAAAGATAAAATATAATTATATGCAAAATATGTGGGATTATGTCGATAGATTTTTTTCAAAAACTATTGACAAATCCCCTATAAGAGTTTATAATAGTTTTTGTTAATACATCGCGGGGTGGAGCAGTTGGCAGCTCGCAGGGCTCATAACCCTGAGGTCGTAGGTTCGAGTCCTACCTCCGCAACCAAATATTAGAGAAGATTAAAATAAATAATTTTTAGTCTTCTCTTATTTTTTTACAAGGAGGAAAAAGATGAACAAATTCATGAATATAGCAAAACAAAATGCAGAAAGAGGAATAAAAGAAAAAGAAGGTGGACCATTTGGAGCTGTAATAGTAGACAAAGATGAAAAAATAATTGCAAATGGGAACAATCAAGTATTAAAACAAAATGACCCAACAGCCCATGCCGAAATGGTTGCGATAAGGAATGCATGTAAAAAATTGGAAAAATATGATTTATCAGGATATACATTATATACATCTTGTGAACCATGTCCTATGTGTTTGTCAGCAATAATTTGGTCAAATATTAAAGAGGTATATTATGGATGCACAAAAAAAGATGCGGGAGAAATTGGTTTCAGGGATGATGCAATTTATGATTATTTAAAAGGTGAAAATAATGATTTAATTAATTTAGAAGAAATGGATAGGGAGGAATGTATTAAAACATTTAAAGAATACAAAAAACAAGATGGCGTTATATATTAAAAAGAAAAATAAATGGAGGAATAAAATATGAATGAGTTATTTTCATTACAAGATTTGTTTAATAAAAAAATATTTAGAATACCAGATTACCAAAGAGGATATTCATGGACAGAACAGCAATTAATGGATTTCTGGGAAGATATAATCAATTTACAAACAAATAGAGAACATTATACAGGAATGATAGCATTAAGAAAGTTAGAAGAAGATGAAATAGAAGGATGGAATGATGAAAATTGGTTAATTGATAATTGGGGATACAAGGCATATCATGTTGTTGACGGACAACAAAGACTTACTACTATTGTTATTTGTATAAATGAATTAATTAAATTTTTCAAAAATTTGCCAGAAAATTTAAGCAAAAAAGAAGAAAATATATTTATAAATAGTATTCCTTTAACAGAAATAATAAAAGAATATTTATGTATTGTAAAACCAGATTCAGAAGAACAACTAAAAACATATAAATTTGGATATGAAGTAGATAATCCAAGTTATGAATTTTTTAAATATAAAATTTTAGAAGCAGAAGTTCCTGGTGATATTCAAGAAACGTTTTATACACGTAACCTTGAAAAAGCTAAAATCTTTTTTAAAGAAACAATAAAAGAAAATGCTGAGAAATACGGCATTTCTGAAATGGAAAAATTGTTTATAAAATTAACGCAAAGATTGAAATTTAACATATATAATATAGAAAATGATTTTAATGTTTTTGTAGCGTTTGAAACAATGAACAATAGAGGAAAGAAATTATCAAATTTAGAACTACTAAAAAATAGATTAATATATTTGACAACTTTGTTTGATAATAATGATAAATATGTAAGAAAGGCAACAAGAGAAAAAATTAATGATACATGGAAGACAATTTATGGATGCCTAGGTAAAAATAAAGAAATGGCTTTGAATGATGATGATTTTTTACAGGCTCATTGGATAATGTATTTTGGATATAATAGAAAAACCAAAAATAATTATAGTAATTTTTTATTAAATCAATATTTTACACAAAAGAGAATATTGAGTAAAATCGAAACAATAGAATTTGATGAATTAAGGGAAGAAGGAATAAATGAGCTAGAAGACACAGATGAAATTGAGGAAAATATAGATGAAAAGGAAAATATAAAAGAATTAGAAAAGAAACTTACAATTGGTGATATAGGAAATTACGCAGATAGTATGAAAAAAATCATTCCATATTGGTATTACATGTATTTTCCAAAATTATCAAATTTTAGTAAAGATATAAAATTATGGTTGGACAGAATAGGTAGATTAGGTTTTGTGTATTTTAAACCATTGATAACTGTAATATTATCAAAAAATAATATAGAAGATGAAAAGAAAGTAGAAGCATTAAAAGCAATAGAAAGATTTATATTTATGCATTTTAGATTAGCTAGATATTCTTCAACATATAAAAACAGCTTTTTCTATAATTTGGCTTATAGTTTAAATAATGACAGTGAAAATATAGACTATGTAATAAAAGAACTAAATTATATAGATTATATGGATAAAAATGGGCAAATAAATATAAATGCATTAAACCATATATTTAGGCTTTTTAGAAATTATAAGGGATACTATAGTTGGGCGACTATAAGATACTTTTTGTATGAATATGAGATACATCTTATGGATGGAGAAGCAAACCAAAAAATTTATCCAGAAGATATCTTTAAAAAAGATGAAAAAGATAAAGTATCAGTTGAACATATTTACCCACAGACCCCTACTGACGAATATTGGTTAAGTAGATTTGATAAATACACAGAAGAAGAAAGAAAATTTTTGAATGGGTCATTAGGAAATTTATTACCTTTATCTTTAAGTATTAATATAAAATTACAAAATGATCCTTTTGATAAGAAAAAGAAAAATAGATACTATAAAGGTTCATATTCTGAAATAGAAGTGAGTAATTATCAAGAATGGAATGCAGATGCGATATTGGAACGTGGAATAAAAATGCTTAATTTTATGGAAGAAAGATGGAATTTTAAAATAAGAAATGAATATGATAAAGCTAGATTGTTAGGAGTTGAATTTATGATGGAAAAAATAGAAGATTTTGATGTTGAAATAGATTATAAAAAAAAACAAAATACTATAACTAATGAAATGGTGAAAGATGTTTATGAATTAGCAAAAGGTGTAAATGATAACAAATTTAGTTATCAGGATGCTATACAAATGATGACCGAAAAAGGAATGAACAATAATAGTGCTTCAATGTATATTGATTGTTTTATAAAAATGTTTAATGGAGAAGCCTATAAAAGAGAGGTTTCTATATATGCAGCAGAGTTTTATATAAATAAAATAAGAGAAGATTATGGAGCAAAAAGAGCAAGTAATGCGATAGAGTCATTACGAAAACATATTGAATATTTAAAGGAAAAAGGTTATAGAAGCAACGGACTAGAAGAAGTATTAAAACACCAAAATGCTTTAAATGAAAAATAAAAAGCGAGATTAATGCTCGCTTTTTATTATATCACAATATGATTTGATACTTTCTAAAATTCCATTTATATATCCATTTTGATTATTAATAATATTTTCTAAATCATCCTTAACATTCATTGCTCCAAGAGAAATAGAGTAACTTTCAATACCAGTATTAGAATTATAATATCTATTTGTACCATATTTTGTATTTCTACCATCTACAAAAGCATTTGTTGAGATTCCGCCTGTTTCTCTAATTATATATAAATATGGAGTAGATGAGGTAATACTATATGGTTCATATTTATCTTTAACAGCTCTAGCATTAAATGCCGAAATTTCACTACTTGTAAAATTATGTACATATACTCCGTTCAGCTTTTTTAAAACGAGTATTAGTAGAATAATTTAAACTAGAATAATCCACTAAATTTTTAGCAAGTAAAGATGCAAAATCTAAATTACAATTTGTAGGAGCATTAACTTCAATTCCTCCACTTTTTTTATCATAAGGATTACTATTTATTTGTAGTGAAATTAAAAGTTTTGCATGACTTGAATTCAAATTGTTTATTCTACCATTTTCGCTATACATATTATTTGCAGTATCTTCTGACTGAGAAGAATTGGCATCTCTGGAAATGTAAACTTTTAAACCAAGATTTTCTAGTTCTGATTTTAATTTCAATCCATAATTTAAAACTATATTAGCCTCTGTATATTCACCTGAAGTGGAACCTTTGTCAAGCCCGCCATGTGATGGGTCTATTGCAACATCATAAACAGAATCAGGTAGATTTGAGCTGTTTTCTACAGACATATACATATATTTTATATTATTGTAATTTTTAAATGAAATATTTATTTTATTATTACTGTTATTTTTTGTTATTGTGTAATATTCTATATCACTATATTCTGAATTATTTTCTAAAGAATAATATTGTATGTCACTATTAGAATATGTAACTTTTATAAAAAAATAGTAATTATTTAAATCTAATGTTTCTAAATTTAAACCTTCATTTATATTAGTTGAAGTAGAAAATGAACATGAATTATCTGTACATTTAAAATCTGTTTTAATGCTTATTTCATTTCCATCTAAGGTTTTTATAATTAAATCAACATAGTTTACCTTTATTCCTGAAACTTTAATAATATCTAATGTTCCAGATAAATTAAAATGAGTGCCATATGTTGCAAATTTTGTGATTTTTGCATTTGTATTTTTCTGAACCATGCTAAAAAGTGCATTTTTTTTCTCTTCTGCAATATTTGTAGGATTAGTATCTTGATGCAATTTAGCAAAGATTAAAATACACATTAATATTATAAAAAAAATTACTATAATTTTTATATAAAATTCTTTAGGTTTTGAGAGAGCTATTTTCAATAAAATCACCTCATATTTGTATTTTTTTGTTAAATATATAAGAAAAATACAAATATGTCAAGAAATTACTCGATTTCTATCAATTTTAAGTTATATTTGTCCTCAAAAACTTTTTTCTTTGCAATATATTCTTTTGTTTTAAATCCTTTTACATCAATAACATCATAGGTTCCATCATTATTGAAAACAATGAAATCAGCTTTATATTTTAATCCTGGTGCGAGGATGAAAGTAGGCTGTAAGCAAAAGCCTTTTATATCATTTCCTTTTAATCTTAATTTTAAATCTTTGTAATAATTTGCTTCTTTTAAACTATCAAACGTATGACCATCTACAGAGGTTTTATAGGCTCTATATTTTGCATTTTTTGATGGTTTTTTATCTGTGTAATTCTTATAATCTTCTATGCTCCAGTGTTCCATAATATTTTATCCTTTCTTTGTACCTTACAAACAAATATTTTACTAAAAGCTTCCAAATATGTCAATAAATAATTAAAAATAAAACTTGTAAAAACAAAAAAATGTGATATAATAAATAAAAAATTTAGGAGGTACTATAAAAATGGATTTAAAAGGAACAAAAACAGAAGCTAATTTAAAGGCAGCATTTGCTGGAGAATCACAGGCTAGAAATAAATATTCTTATTTTGCAAGTCAAGCAAGAAAAGATGGATTTGAACAAATTGCAGCAATATTTGAAGAAACAGCTCAAAATGAAAAAGAGCATGCAAAAATATGGTTTAAAGAATTAGGTGGAATAGGAAATACAGCGGATAATTTAAAAGCGGCAGCTGACGGTGAAAATTATGAATGGACAGATATGTATGATGAATTTGCTAAAACAGCCAAGGAAGAAGGATTTGACAGATTAGCTTATTTATTTGAAGCTGTTGGTAAAATAGAAAAAGAACATGAAGAAAGATTTAAAAAATTATTAGAAAATGTTGAAGATGGAAAGGTTTTTGAAGCTGGAGAAGTTAAAATTTGGAAGTGCAGAAATTGTGGACATATTGTTGTTGGAACTAAGGCTCCAGAAGTTTGTCCTGTTTGTAATCATCCTAAGGCATTTTTTGAAATTAAGGCTGAAAATTATTAAGATTAAGGTCCTTGGAAACCAGTTGGTTTCTGGGGATTTTTTATGTCTAAAAAATTTCTTGAAAGTATGATAAAAAAATTGTCATTTTATATTGAGAAAAAAATTAAGATGTGATATAAATACATTAAAAAATAGTAGAAAATGGAGAAAAAATGGAATTAGAAGAAGAACAAAAGAGAGAAGTAGAAAGAAACTTAAATGAAAAAGTAATAGTTAATGCACCTCCAGGTTCTGGAAAAACAGAAACCATTATACAAAAGTTAATATATATTTGTAACAATCATCTTGCAAAATTAAATGATATTTTGGTTATTTGTTTTTCAAGAGCAGCAGTAAAAGAAATAAAAGAAAGAGTTGAAAAAGAAACTGGAATAAGAAATAGAATTGATATTAGAACTATTGATTCTTTTTGCTCATGGGTAATTAGAGAACTAGAAGATAACTATAAAGAAAAATTTACTAAAATGGATTATGATGAAAGAATAGAATATGTAACAAATCTAATTTTACATGAAAAAAAGCAAAAAAAATATAATTTAATACTTCAGATAAATTCGTTAAAACATATAATAATAGATGAATTTCAAGATATTGTAGGGGTTAGAGCAAAATTTATAGTAGAATTATTAAGTGTAAATAAAACATGTGGATTTTCATTATATGGTGATGAATATCAAGCAATTTATAACTACCAAGCAAACGAGATGACGTCAGATGAAATGATTTTTAAGATTAAAGATATGCATAAAGATTGTAAAGAAGTGGAGTATAATGGACAACATAGGGTAAAAAATGTAACCAATAAAACTAAGAATATATTAATGAGAGTATTAATAAAAAGAAATAGGGAAAATCCTGATAAAATAAATGAAATCATAAGAAAATATATAACTGATGAATTTGAAGAGAAAGCTATTGAAGAAATTGGAAATAAAAAAATTGCTATTCTTACAAGAAAAAATGGAGAAGTGTATGAAATAACGTCAAGGTTGAAAGATGTACCATATAAGATCCAAAAATATGCAAATGAGTTAACATTTCCAGCATGGATAGCCTATATATTATCAGATTATATGAATATGGTTATAACCAAGCAGAATTTTGAAGATAGAGTAAGAAAAAGATTAGATGTGCAAAATACTGAAGAATATTGGAAATATTGTAAAAAAATAGAAAATATCGAAAAAATTATTGATTATACTCCAGAAGAATTAAACTTACAGATATTAAAGGAAAATTTGATTACTGATAAAGGAGATTATCCAGATGATTTTAACAAAGAAAAAAATAAACTTATAGTTTCGACAATTCATAAGGCAAAGGGAAGAGAATATGATGAAGTTTATTTAAATTGTAATGAATGGGATTTTGTTCAAAAGAAACCAGCAAAAGAAGTGTTTGATAATGCAAGGTTGTTATATGTGGCTATAACAAGAGCAAAAGAAAACTGCTATAAATATAATCAAGAAATGAATTGGATATATTTTAAATCTTATAGTGATAGAAACCAAGAACGATACTATGAATATGCAAATAGAAAAAGTCAAAAAAATAGAAAAAAATGGTTTAAAAAGATTAGAAAAATAGAAATTGGTTTAGATGGTGATATAAACGATGAAAGTTTTATTGATTCAGAAGTAGTTGGAAATGTTGCGCAAAATCAAGAATATATCATGAAAAATGTAAAAGAAGGGGACTTCATAAATTTAAAAAAACAAGATGATATATTTTATATATATCATAATGAAAGGAAAATAGGAACAGCTAATGTAAGTGATTTATATAGCAAAGTGGTATTAAATTCAAATGGATGGAAGTATGTAGAAAAAGATGTTATAGAATATAGAAATGTAAGAGTTAAAGAAGTAATAACTATTGCAAAATTCCCTGATTTTATTGAAGATAAATATGAATTGCCATATAGAGATACAGGATTATGGGTAGGAATTAGATTAGAAGGATTTGGAGAATTAAGATTTTAAGGTATAAAAAAGGTGGAAAAAATGGATATAGAAAAATTTGAAGATGCAAGAAATACAATTGTTGATATACTAAGAAAAGAACTTATAGGGCCAGTAAAAGAGGATGAAATTATTGAGGGAAATAGACCAGATGAAAGCTATTGCCTAGGAATAATATATCCTCAAGGACAGATGAATAGCGAAGATGAGGATATGATTGTATTGCAATTGAACCCAGATGAAAATAAAGATACTAGGGAATATTCGGATTTAGAGCAGCAAGAAGATGGAGTAAATTTTCAAAATGTAGAAAAGCAATCAAGTATGGGAATTTCTTTTAATGTAAGGGCAGAACAAAAAGAATTAAATTTAATTTTGAAATATGCAAAATACATAAAAATGGAAGATAATAAAGAACAAAAAAATGAAGATGAAAAGAAAATTTATTATACGGAAAAGTGGCAAAGAATACCTAAAAGTATAGAAAGAAAAATAGATATAAGCGAGAGTAAAAAAATAGAAATTGAAGAAGGTTTGCAAATAAAAATTTATATTAATAAAATCTTTAAAGATGGTACAAAAACTATAACAGTAACAGTTATTAATACAAATGTGGAACCAAATAGAAAAAATGTATCAAGAATATGTCAAAAAGCTTTTTTTCAGATTGAGTTACAGCTAGAAATTGAAGGAAAAGGTGAATTTATTGAGAAAAAAATAAATGGAAAATATGCTAGTGACTATGAAATTAGAAATCTAGATTTATTGTATAGTGATAATAAAAATATAGCAATAGGTCATGGATGTTCAGCAATGTGGGATTATGAAAGTAAGATTGTAAATAAAATTTGGATAGAACGAATACCAATGTATAAGGCAAAGCAAATGGTTCCAAATCAAGAAATAGAATTAGATAGCCAAGAGGCAAGTAATGGAATACAAAATTTTAGAAAGATGTATTATCTATATATAGCAGAAAAGGAAGATGTATGTAAAGAACTTGAAAAATTTATTTTAAGCTATGAAAAATGGCTTGAAAAACAGAAAGATAATGAGGGTTTGACAGAACAAGAAGTTGAAATATTAAACATAAATATCAGTAAGGCAAATGAAATATGTAGTAGAATGAAACATACTATAGAATTGTTAAGAAAAGATGAGATGGCTTATAAAGCATTTCAATTTATGAATTTAGCAATGATGAAGCAAATGGTACAGAAAAAGCATATGGAAAAAGAGGATTGTTCTTGGTTTACATTTCAGATAGCATTTATTTTACTTTCTATAGATGGAATAATAGACCCTTCTAATGAAAATAGGCAAATAGTTGACTTACTTTGGTTCCCTACAGGAGGAGGAAAAACAGAGGCTTATTTGGGTGTTATAGCATTTACAATATTTTTAAGAAGAATGAGAGAAGTAAAAGAAGGAAGAAGTGGTGCAGGTGTAACTGCAATAATGAGATATACTTTAAGATTATTAACTTTGCAGCAGTTTCAAAGAGCGTCTACTCTTATATGTGCTTGCGAATTAATAAGAAGAGATAATATCGGTTTATTGGGGACAGAGGAGATATCTATAGGATTATGGGTTGGAGAACTTACAAAAAATAAATTAGAGGACCAAAAAAGACAAATTAGAGCTTTTATAGAAACAGCAGGAAAAACAAGAGAAAATGACCCATGTTTAATAAAAGAATGCCCATGGTGTAAGCAAAAAATTAAGCCAATGCAATATGACACAACTCCAGTAGATAGAATAGCAATAAAGTGTGGAAAATGTGAATTTAAAGAAGCTTTACCAATTTACATAGTTGATGATGAAGTATATATACATAGGCCAACTTTACTTTTTAGTACAATTGATAAATATGCTAGAATTCCATGGAAAGCAAGAGTGAGAACACTTTTTGGAATAGATGATGATGAAATTTTACCACCAGAATTAATAATTCAAGATGAACTTCATTTAATTGCAGGACCTCTTGGAACAATAGATGGATTATACGAAATTATATTAGATGAATTGTTCAAGAAAAACAATATGAGACCAAAAATAATTGCTTCAACAGCAACAATAAGAAATTCAGATTTACAAGTTAAAGCATTATATGATAGAAAAAATTGTATTTTCCCAACACAAATTAGAGATATAAAAAATTCATTTTTTGCAAGAGAAGGCAATGAAACTGAAAAAGCATCTAGACTATATTTGGGTGTTATTTCAAACAATGTAACACAAACTACTTTATTAATTCGTGTATATTCAGCATTATTTTATGCTGTAAAATATATAGAACAGTTAGGAATTTATGATGAAGAAATTGTGGATAGTTTTTGGACATTAGTTGGATATTTTAATAGTATTAAAGAACTTGGAGGAGCTGTTGTTCAAATAAGAAACGACGTTGACGGAAGATATAAATATTTAGTAAATAACAAATTTAAAAATATAATGGAAGATGAACCTAAAAAAATGCATGCACATTTTTCACGTTATGAAGAATTAACAAGTAGAAATGCCAATAATGCTAGGATTGGAGAAATATTAAAAAATATAGAAAATAAACATTTTATAGATGAAGATGGAGCAAATCCTGCATATAATTATATTTTAGCTACAAACATGATATCTGTTGGAATAGATATTGATAGGTTAAACTTGATGATTATAAATGGACAACCAAAGTTAAACGCAGAATACATTCAAGCTAGTAGTAGGGTTGGAAGAAAAACGCCATCAATAGTGATAACAATGTATAATTCGAGTAAATCAAGGGATATTTCTCATTATGAACAATTTATAAGATACCATTCTAACATATATAAATATGTGGAAGCGACAAGTGTAACACCTTTTGCTAATATGGCTAGAGAAAAGGCTTTGCATAGTATAATAATTAGTTTAGCTAGGCAATTAATAGGAGAAATGAATTCTAATGAAGGTGCATCTCAAGTGGGCAAATATATGGAACAAATTAATGAATTTAAAAGTGTAATCTTAAAAAGGGCAGAAGACATTGCTCCGGAAAAGAGAGAAGAAGTAGAAAAAGAATTAAATAAAATAATTGAAAAATGGGAAAGCATATCGTCTGGTTTAGGATATGTGAAAAATGAAAAGAAAAATATTAATAAGGAATTATTGGTAAATACAGAAGACGAAGTTACGAAATCAGCAGGATTTAAAACACTAAATTCAATGAGAAATGTTGATACAGCTTCAAATATATATGTAAAGGATAATGAATAATGATGGAAAATAAAGGAAATATAAGAGGAAATCTTAGAAAAAGTCAAATTATTTTAGGAGCAGGGCCTGGCTCAATTATCGATTTGAAAAAAGGCTCAGTCATTTTGTCAGGAATTTCAAAATGGGAGAATTATGACAAAGATAAAGATATATTACATAGTCCAAAATTAGAAAGATTGTTAGGTGTAAAATATTTTGTGACACCTCCACATAAAAAATCAATAAGATTTGAAGATGGAACAGAAATACAACAAAGAGATATATTAGCATATCAGTTTCCAAAATGGGGATATTGTCCTGTTTGTAAAAAGTTAGGAGAAATAAGAGATTTTATAGTCGCATCTGACGGAAAATGGAAATGCACATGCAATAATAAAACTCCAATTATACCATCAAGATTTGTTATTGCATGTGAAAATGGTCATATAGCAGATTTTCCATATAGATATTGGGTACACGGAGGAAGTACCAATTGCAAAGAAGAAATGAAAATAAGTGAAACAGGTACTTCTGCAGGATTAGAAGCAATTTTAATCCAATGTAATTGTGGAGCACATAGAAACTTAGATGGAATATTTGACCCTAAAAGATTTAAATATCAATGTTGTGGAGATAAGCCTTGGCTTGGTGAAGATGAAAAAGATGTAAATTGTGATAAAGAAGTAAGAGTATTGCAACGTTCTTCATCATCAGTGTACTATCCTGTAACAGCAAGTTCTATAGAAGTTCCTCAATGGAATAATAGATTGACTGAGGAACTAGAAAAATTAAAAGTTCTTATGAATGATGATAATAAAGAAACTTTTGCAAAAGCAATAGCAAATAGTTTAAATATGCCATTAGAAGATGTACTTGACGAAATGAATAAGAGCATTGGCTGGAGTGGCTCAATGGAAGATGAATATAGGGCTTTAAGAAGAGAGTATCAAGAGGACAATTTTAATTCTAAAGAAGAAAAAGTACCTGAATTATTAAAAGAATATGTAAACAGAATAGTATTAATAAACAAAATGACTGAAGTTATTGCGCAGGTGGGATTTAAAAGAATAGATCCGAATTATGATGTAACTAATGAAGATACATATGTAAGCTTTAAAAAAGAACAACATGATTGGCTTCCCGCATTTGAAAACAAAGGAGAAGGAATTTTTATTGAATTTAATGAAGAAAAAATAAAAGAATGGGAGCTAAGAAAAAGTGTACAAGATAGATATTCTAAGATAATACAAAGAGCTGATGAAGGAATTTTTAGGAGCTTAAGAAAAACAATAAGTCCAAGAACAATATTAATTCACACATTAGCACATGCTTTGATAAAAGAATTGACTTTTGAATGTGGATATTCTGCTTCATCAATAAAAGAAAGAATTTATACAACTTATGATGAAGGAATAGATATGTCAGGAGTATTATTGTATACGACCTCAAGTGATGCGGATGGCAGCTTAGGAGGGCTTGTAGCACAAGGAAAAACGGAAAAAATAGAAGTAATATTTAGAAGGATGCTAGATAGAATGGAATGGTGCTCAACTGACCCTTTGTGTATAGAAGCAGATTTACATGGATATAAAAATGCCAATTTTGCAGCTTGTCATGCATGTACATTGTTGCCAGAAACAAGCTGTGAATTAAGAAATATATTGTTAGATAGAGCTAGTATTAGAGGAAGATTAGAGGACTTAAGCATAGGCTTCTTTGGAAAATTTTATGAAAACGAGGAAATAGAATAATGGCAAAAATGATACCAAGAATAATTAGCGAAACAGCTAGTTCAGCTGAAAAAAACGTATTTTTTAGATTAGAAAAATTAGATGATAGCTATATAGTATTTCATTCATTAAATTTACCAGAACATGTAAACAAAATAAAAGGAGAAATTGATTTTGTTGTAGTTTGTAAATATGGTATTTTATGCTTGGAAGTAAAAGGTGGATATGTAGAAAGAACAGATGGAATGTGGAAATTTACAGATAAAAATGGAAATAGTAATAAAAAATCTGAGGGCCCATATGAACAAGTAGAAGGAAACATGTATTCACTTATGAAATATTTAAAAAATAAATTAGGTGAGCATGATAATATTATAAAAACACAATTTGCAAATGCAGTTGTATTTACAGATATAGAAGATTTTAATTTAAAGGATATAGAATTCAAAAAAGAAATTACTATAGATAAAAATAGGCTAGATAAAAATAATATTGAAACAATAATAAAAGAAGTATTTAAATATTATGCCGAAAGAAATAATGAAATTTATCATTATTATAGAAGAGAATTGTCAAAAAGTGACATAGAAAAATTGTCTAGACTATTTAGAGAAGATTTTGGCTATGTATATTCATTAAGTAAAGAAATAGGTGATATTGAAAAACAAATAGTAGAACTAACTGAAAAACAAAAAGAAGCATTTAGAGATATGGAAGATAATGATAGAATTATACTTAAGGGAAACGGTGGAACAGGAAAAACGCTTATTTTGTATGAACAAGCCATAAGGAAATCAATTGGAGGAAAAAAAGTATTATTTTTATGCTTTAACAGAAAATTAGTGAATTTTCTAAATAAAAAATTGCAAAGTGAAGAAGAGGAAATAAGAAAAAATATTGAAATATATCAAATACATTCATATCTGATAAAAAAATTAAAAGAAATAGGAGTCAACTTAGAAAACAAAGGACAAAAAGATTTTTTTGAAAAAGAATTGCCAAGTACATTTTTGAAATATGAATATAAAAAGGTAGATGTTTTAATAATAGACGAAGCTCAGGACCTTTTAAATTATAACTATATAGATACACTTGATTTAATGTTAGAAAAAGGTCTTAAAAATGGCAATTGGTATATGGCCTTAGACCCAGAACAAAATTTATATAATTTACAATTTACAGAAGTTTATGAATACATAAAAATGGAAATAAGACCAACAATAAAAAAATTAAATGATAATTGCAGAAACACTAAACAAATATCATATCAAAATGAATTGTTAACAGGCATAGAGCAATCAAAAAATGAAGTAATTTATGGACAAGATGTTAGAAATATCAAATATAAAGATAATGAAGAACAGAAAGAAAAAATAAGAGAAATTATTAAAAAACTAAAAGAAAATAGGATTGACTTAAATAAGGTAGTTATTTTGTCAAAATATAAATTTGAAAACAGTGTATTTAGAGGCGAAAATTTTCTAAAAGATATTTGTAAATTAAAATTTATAGATGAGTTTATGGAAGGAGAAGGAGTAACTTTTTCAACAATACATAGTTTTAAAGGATTAGAAGCACCTATAATAATATTGTGTGATGTAGATGAATTAAACAAAAGGAGCAACCAACTACTAAACTACGTTGCTATATCAAGAAGTAAAGAATTATTGTATATTTTATTAAATGAAGATGCTTTTAGTCAGTATGAAAAAAATATAATGAATAGGATAAAATAATAAAAAGGGTGAAAAGAAAATGATAGCAATAGATTTATTTTCAGGAGCTGGTGGACTTACAGAGGGATTTTTGAGCGAAGGTTATAAGTTTGTGGCTCATATTGAAAAAGAATATTGGGCTTGTGAAACTTTAAAAACTAGAATAATGTATTATTATTTAAAAGAAAGAAATGACATTCAAACTTATTTTGAATATTTAAAGCACTTGGATGATTATACAAAAGTTGAAGAATATAGAAAGATGGTATATGAAAAATACCCTGACTTAGAAGAATATTTAAATCAAACAGTTTTAAATAAAAAGTTTGGAAACCCTAAGGAAGATGACGAAGCAACTGATATAACAACAATTATAAACTTAATAAAGTTATCAATGAAAAAAGAAAATGTAAGTAATATAGATGTAATAATTGGAGGCCCCCCATGTCAAGCTTATTCTCTAATAGGAAGAAGCAGGATGAAAGAAAAAGTAAAAGAAGATAATAGAAATTATTTGTTTTATTATTATAGAGATATAGTAGACTGCTTCAAACCTAAAATGTTTATATTTGAAAATGTTCCTGGGATTTTTACTGCAATGAATGGGAAAATTTTTAAGGAAATAAAAAAAGAATTTTCAAAGATTGGATATGACCTAAAAACAAATAGAGAAGGAGAAGATGAGGATTGCATTAAAGATACTTCAAAATATGGCGTATATCAAACTAGAAAAAGGGTGATTTTATTTGGATATAAAAAAGAATTAAAATATGAATATCCGGATATAAAAAAATATGCTTTAAAATTTGATGAAAAAATGACCACTCAAAATGCAATAAGTGATTTGAAATCATTGCAGCCAGGTGAAGGGGAAGATTATAAATTATTAGAATATAATAAAAAGCCTAAATCTGAATATCAAGCATATTTAAGACAAGATAGTATAGGAATTTTTAATCATAAAGCACGTAACATAAATAAAGAAAGAGATAGGAAAATTTATAAAATTGCTATAGAGAAATCAGAAAAAGGAGAGCAACTATGTTATAGTGATTTACCTAGTTCTTTAAAAACTCACAAAAACCAAAAATCTTTTTCAGATAGATTTAAGGTTCATGGAAAAAATGAGGTTCCACATACAATAGTAGCCCATATTAGTAAAGATGGACATTATAATATTCATCCAGACAAAAAACAATGCAGGTCTTTAACTGTTAGAGAAGCCGCAAGAATTCAGAGTTTTCCAGATAATTTTGTGTTTGAGGGACCAAGAACTTCTCAGTATATTCAGGTAGGAAATGCTGTACCTCCTATATTATCTAAAGCAATTGCTAGGGCGGTTGGAGAGTATTATGAGAAAAAAATACAAGGAGAAAGGTTGAAAAATAATACAGGAAAAAGTACATGAAAAATAAGCGTAAACGCTTGTTTGACATAATATTTAATAAAAAAATAACCAAACAATTAAAATAAATAATTAGCTAACTTTATAGCCTTGAGATTCTAAAATTTGTTCAGGAGAAGCATTTAGATTTTTTCTAAGAAGAGGAGTAATTTCTTCCAAAGTAACATTATCTTCTTTAGAAAGAATAAGTTCCAAAATAGATTTAGAAGTTTTACCAAAAGTATCGGTAAGAATGTTAGAAATCATGATGTTAGATACAGTAAGAGAATTCTGAAAACGATTTTTTTCAGAGCTTTTGCAATTAACAAGTTTAAAGCGATAACGCATTAAATCACGAAGCTGTCTAATATCGAGAGGAGGCATAAAGCTACCTTCAATAAGACCATGTTTGAAAATATCAGAAATCCAACCAGAGTCTTTAGTATCAGTTTTTTTGCTGTTGAATAGCTTTAACATATTTAGGGTGTGTAATTGTAATATTACAAGAATCTTCTGTGCTTAAAAGGTATACGTCACATATAAAAATACGGGATATAATTACAAAATAGTGGTAATTATTCGCCACTCTCCCCGACGTGCTCTTCAGTCTATCTATACATCTAAAAATATTATAACAAATTATGGTAACTAAATCAAACTAAAAATTTTTCGTACAGATTTGTGCCTTCCGTAGACGGAGCGATAGCGGGGGCAAGAAAGGAATGAGATTAAAAATGAAAATATAGTAGGAGACAATATAATGTATATATTTGTTTCTTTAAATGAGTTAGATATACCAGAGTATCATATAGTTCCAAGTGAAGTAGTGTCAGAAACAGTTAAAAAGAGTCATCAAGAATGGTTAAATACGCTGAGAAAAAGAGGTCAAAAACATAATGATAATCCAATGAGAAAATTTAGTGATATTGATGGTAAATATTTAAATAGATGGGATTTATTAGAATAGTGAAAGATGTTCATGAGGCAATAGTAAAAAGGATGTGATAAGTATATATGGATCATGATAATGAAAAGAAATATTTTGAATTATTAGCATTAATGTTATTAAAAGAATATACAAAAATAGATATTAATAATTTTGAGAATAAAGAAGAACCAGATTGGCAAGATGAGAAGAATAGTGTTGGAATAGAAGTAACAAATACAAATGAAGGAAGACAATTTTGGGAAGAACTAGAAACGGTAAAAAAGCCAGTACTAGATAATAAAATAAAAAATTTTAATAAGAGATTTGAAAAAAATGGAGGAAGGGTTATTCCTCAAGAGTTAGCTAAAATAATTTTTGGAGAAAATCATTCAAAGGATAGTTTTGGATTTAATGAGAAATACTTTTATATTATACCATGTTATAATGATGATTTTTCAACTGTTAATAAGAGTATAAGTATAAAGACATTGAAGTTAAATAAAAATTATAATCTAAATATAAAGGATAATAGATTATTTATATTTACACCGATTCTGGTTACAATGGAAATGTTAGAAAATGAATTGACTGTAATACTCAAAAAACAAGATGAATTTGAAAGAAAATTTAATGTTATATATATTTGTTTATTATCCGATTTATATATTTTCAATATAAATAAAAAGAAATGTGAACATATAAAAATGCAAAAAGAAAGAGTTGAACAAATATCAATAGAAGCAAGTAAAATAATTAATATGAAAGGATGAAATTAATTCTGATTTATTAGTATTACATATATTGATGGTATACAACTCGTAGAAAAACCGTCCATTAAAAGTGCTCTTGATATACTTTTAGACAACCAGAAAAATAGAAAGATTTAATAACTTAACCATTCATTTATCTCCATCAAAAAAAGTGGCGAAAATTTCAAAAATGGAAAATAAGGGGTAATATTGTAGAATGTTAAGAAATAAAACAAAACACATTTGTGTTTAGAACCATAACACTTTGAAATAATAGAAAATAGTATAAGATAATAAACAATATATGAACATTTATTCTCATAACTCTAAGGCGAGTTTGAAATAATTTTGCTTTACAATTTTGATTTAATCGTTACAGCTTGAGTAGTTGTGGCGATTTTTTGCTGTCTAAAAATTGGTTGCTATAATGCTTAAAAATAGCACTATTATGTCAAATTGGGGAGAAATTGGGGATCAACTTCTAAATTGACATAGAACCTCTAAGAAAAGCTAATTTCATAAAAATTCTTAAAGTTATTTTTGCAACAAAGTAAATCAAAAAAATATAAATATGAGAGTCACAAAAAAGATTTATAGATAATATTGAATTGCTAATCTGCCTTGCTTGAAATCAACAAATTCTCTAATACATTTCCAGCAGTTCTATCATGAGACTTTAGTGGGTGAACATAAAAATTGTATGTAGTAGTAATTTGTGCATGACCAAGCCTTGCAGATACTGTTGCAACATCAACTTGTTGAGAAATAAGAAGAGTTGCATTGGTATGTCTTAAACCATGAAAATTAATTACAGGCAATCCAATCTTTTTGACAAACTGTTCAAACCATTTACTAATTGTAGATGGATGAATAGGTTTACCATCATCTTGAACAAATAGCCTATTAGATTCGCATCAAAAATCGCTTACAATTGATTTTTGTTCATCATACCATAACTTTATATTCCTCAAGTAAAGAAACGATAAAATCAGGTATTGCAACATCTCTTATTGAACTTTCTGTTTTAGGTGCCTTAGTAAAAACTCCTTTTTCAGAAAGATATTGACTAGACTTATTAATATTGATAATACCATTTTTAAAATCAATATCACTCCATTCAAGTCCAACAAGTTCACCAAGCCTTGCTCCAGTAAAAATATCAAGTAAAATTGCAGTACGATATTTAATTTGATTGCCTTTTAACTTTTGCAAATTATCAACAAGAATTTTAGTTTGATCTTCATCATAATGACGTCTTAATGGCTTAGATGTTTTCGGTGGTTGAACACGTTCAGCAGGATTGCTTACAATAAGTTGCCAATATACTGCTTTATGAAGCATTGCTGATAGCAAACGATGATGTTCTAATATTGTCTTTTGAGATAATGGCTTTCTTGTTTTCTTTCCATTGTTGTTTTTTCTTCTAATAATTTGAGTATCTTCTTCAAGTAAATCATAAAATCTCATAATGTCTGTTGGTTTGATTTTATTTAGCTTATAATGTCCAAAATATGGAGTGATCCTTGTTTCTAGCATACGTTTGTATCTATAATAAGTTGAGGGTGCTAGTTCTTTTAATGCATAATCCTTTGTCCATATTTCCACATATTGTGCAAATGTTGGGATGTTTCCGTCTACTATTAGTCCACTTTCTACTTCTGTTAGAAATTTTGCAAGTTCTATTTGTGCTTCTGATTTTTTCTTACAGTGTATTGTTTTTTGATGTCTTATTGGTCTGCCATCTAGGTCGTATCCTTTGAATACTACGAGCCTGTAACTGTTTTTTCCTCGCTTTTCAATACTACCTGTCACTTTTTTGCCTCCTTTCTGTTGTTTTTAGTAATTGTTTGTATTACTATGTTTTTATTGTAACATTTTTTGATGGGAAAACAAAACCCGACAGGGGATATGAGTAGGAAAATGTAGGGGAATGTAGGGGAAATATAGATTAAATTAAAAAATATGTTATAATGTTAAATATAAATAGTAAATGAAGGAGAAAAAAATGGAAAAAATAATTGTTATTGGAAGTCCTGGTGCCGGAAAAAGTTCATTTTCTAAAAAGTTAAAAAATATTACTAAATTACCATTATATCACATAGATATGCTATATCATAAAAAAGATGGTACACATATTACAAAAGAAGAGCTAGAAGAAAAATTAAAAGAAATTTTTAAAACGGATAAATGGATTATAGATGGAAATTATCAAAAAACATTAGAATTAAGAATAAATGAATGTGATACTATATTTTTGTTGGATTTTCCAACTCAAGTTTGTCTTGAAGGTGCCAAATCACGAATTGGCCAAAAAAGAGACGATTTGCCTTGGGTAGAAGAGAAACTAGATGAAAATTTTAAACAATGCATTATTAATTTTACTAACGAAAAGTTGCCACAAATTTATAAGTTATTGGATAAATATAAAATGAATCATAGTATATTTATTTTTAAATCTAGAGATGAGGCTGATAATTATATACGTAATATGGAGAAAAAATATGCAAATATATAATTTAAAAAATAAATTAGAATATTTAGATGAAGTTGCAAAATTAGAATATGATGAATGGGCAGACAATAAAGAAGAAAATAGAAAATGTAGAATAGAAAGAAAAAAAGAAAAAATTTATAATGCATTTAATGATGAATTTTTTTGCAAGTTAATTTTAGTAGATAATAATAAGTTGATAGGATTTATATCTATATTTCCAAAAGATTGTGAAGAAGAAAAAGAACTAAAGCCGTGGTATGCTACAATGTATGTAAAAAAAGGATATAGAAAAAAAGGATATTCTAGAATATTAAATGATGCCATATTAAAAGAGGCAAAAAATAGAGGATTTACAACAATATATCTAAAAACAGACTTAAAAAATTATTATGAAAAGTTTGGAGCAATTTTTATAAAAAAATTAAAAACAGGTGAAACTTTATACAAATTTGAACTTTAGTAATATTTTGCAAATAAAAAAATATATAATATAAAAAAGAGGAGAAAGCTATTTAAAATGAATGATACCGTTATTTATTTAATTAGACATGCTGATACAATTGAGGAAAATGGGATTAGAAACACAAATGAAAATTCTCAAATGATTAATGAAAAAGAAATATTGTCTATAAAAGGAGAAGAGCAATCTAAGAAATTAAGCGAAAATACAGAATTACAAAATCTTGATGTTATTTGGACAAGCAACTATACAAGAGCAAAAGCTACTGCAAAATATATAGCATATAAGAACAATTTACAATATAACATAGATAAAAGATTGAGTGAAAGAAAACTTGGAAATATGGATGATTTAGCAAAATTTATGAATAATAAAGAAACCAGAGATCCATCTCGTGAACAATTAGCCTTTCCAGAATTTAAAACTCGCGATGGTGAAAGCGCAAATGATACTAATAAAAGGATGAATGAAATTTTTAATGAAATACTTGAGAAATATGAAGGAAAGAGAATAGCTGTTATAAGTCATGGTGGAACAATAAAATTCTATTTGTTAAGTTTTTGCAAAGTAAACGAAAGATTAAATCTTGAATACAAGGAAAATGAGTTGGCTATAAATTCTCCATGCTTATTAAAGATGACTTTTAGGAAAAATGAATTAGTAAATTTAGAACAAATGAAATTATAAGAAATATAAAAGTTAGATATGGGTTACGAGTTGGATATGGGATAATAAAGTGCAATTCACACAAGTTTAAAGTGCAAAAATTGCACTTTAAACTCTATTCATTTTCTTACTTTCTTATTTTCATCCCATCAATCCATTTCTCAAAATCACTACCATTAATTTCATCATGTTTATACCTATCAAGCATAATAGCCCAATCAACTTTATATCTTTCATAAAGAGTTAATACCTCAGGATTATTACTAATAGAAGCTTGTTTACTCAAATTTTTATATCTATTCCTATACTTTTTACAAATAGGATCATTAGCATATGTTCTACTAGAAGAAACCTTATCAGCAAATTCCTTACAAGTTAGACCATCTTTAAAAATATTATAACAATACAATGTCTTATGTGCAGTTTTAGGAATAAAATAGTTATTACAATTTTTACATTTTACAATTCTAAAACTATTTTTATAATTCATAAATTCTTTCATGCAAATAAACAAAAGACAAGTAAAGTCATTAGAAGAATAGTAACACCTAATATTATCTTTTGACTTATTAGCGTTAGAACCTAAAAAGAAAGAATCTAAGTCAAAATTCATTTTTATATCTTTAAAATTTTCAGATATATTATCTAAAATTGATTCATATGTTTCATTATCTTTCAAAATCTTTAGACTTTCAT
>CAKPDO010000013.1 GCA_934148985.1 uncultured Clostridia bacterium | reverse complement strand
TATACTTATATCATAAATTTT
Source organism: uncultured Clostridia bacterium (assembly GCA_934148985.1). Taxonomy (GTDB): domain Bacteria; phylum Bacillota; class Clostridia; order TANB77; family CAG-508; genus CAG-269. Next base: position 38,329 of record CAKPDO010000013.1, on the reverse strand, counting down.
TTAATTAAGACATTTTCCTAAATGATTTATTAAGACATTATCATAAATGAATCATAAAATCCGTCTTTAATTTTTTTTGGGGGATTGAAAAAACAAAGAAAATACTATATAATATACCACAAAAGGAGACAAAAATGAACAAAAATATAACAATAATAGGAGGCGGGCTAGCTGGAACAGAAGCAGCCTATCAAATAGCGAAACAAGGAATAAAAGTAAAATTATATGAAATGAAACCAGAAAAATACTCACCAGCACATACAAATCCAAATTTAGCTGAAATAGTATGTAGTAATTCATTTAAATCAAATCTACATACAAATGCATGTGGCTTGCTAAAGGAAGAATTAAGAAAACTAGATTCATTATTAATAAAAATAGCGGATGAAACAGCTGTGCCAGCAGGGCAAGCATTGGCAGTAGACAGAGAGGAATTTTCAAAAAAAGTAACAGAAGAAATAGAGAAAAATCCACTTATAGAAGTAATAAACAAAGAAGTAGGAGAAGAAATACATTTAAAAGAATTAGCTGAAAAAGGTATAGTAATAATAGCAACAGGGCCACTAACATCTGATAATTTATCAAAAGAAATAATGGAATTAACGGGAAAAGAAAAATTAGCTTTTTTTGATGCGGCAGCACCAATAATAACAAAAGAAAGCATTGATTTTAATATTGCTTTTTATGGCAATAGATACGAACAAGAAAAGAAAAAAGATGAAACAGAAGAAGAATGGAAGAAAAGACTAAGTATGCAAGATGCAAGCTACATCAATCTTCCAATGAACAAAGAAGAATATGAAAATTTTGTAACAGAATTAGTAAATGCAGATGTTGTAATGCTTCATGATTTTGAAAAAAGAGAAATATTTGAAGGATGTATGCCAATAGAAATAATGGCTAAAAGAGGGGCAGATACATTAAGATTTGGCCCATTGAAACCTGTTGGATTTGATGACCCTAGATTTGCCAAAAGGCCTTATGCTGTAATTCAGTTAAGACAAGATAATGGTGGAGCAAGTTTATATAATATGGTAGGTTTTCAAACAAACCTAAAATATGGAGAACAGAAACGAGTATTTAGTATGATTCCTGGGCTACAAAATGCAGAATTTATGAAATATGGAGTAATGCATAGAAATACATACATAAATTCGAGCTATTTACTTGATAATACATATAATTTAAAGAAGTCGCCAAATATATATTTTGCTGGGCAAATAACAGGAGTTGAAGGATATGTTGAATCAATATCATCTGGCTTAGTTGCTGGAATAAATGCAGCATCTAGACTTTTAAATAAAAAACAAAAAGTAGAATTTTCTGAATATACAATGATAGGAGCATTGGCAAAATATATATCAACTGAAAATGAAAAATTTCAGCCTATGAATGCAAACTTTGGAATTGTGCCAGAGCTTGAAGAAAAAATAAAGGATAAAAAGCTAAAATATCAAAAATTAGCTGATAGAGCACTCGAATATTTAGAAAAATAAGGAGAAAATATGCCAAAAGTTAGTTTAATAATACCAGTATATAATGTCGAAAATTATATAGAAAAATGCTTGAATTCAGTGGTAAATCAAACTTTAAAGGATATGGAAGTAATAATAGTAAATGATGGTTCAAAAGATTTGTCAAAGCAAAAAATACAAAAATATCTTGAAAAATATCCATGGATAAAATATTTAGAAAAAGAAAATGGAGGTTTGTCAGACGCAAGAAATTATGGAATGCCATATGCAACTGGAAAATATATAGCATTTTTAGATTCGGATGATTATGTCGAAGAAACAATGTATGAAGAAATGTATAATATAGCCGAAAAAGAAAATGCTGATATGGTAGACTGTGATTTTGTTTGGGAATATCCAAATAGAAAAAGAAAAGATATTGGAAAGATTTATAAAACTAAAAAAGAAATGATTGAAAAATGTCGTGTTGTTGCGTGGAATAAAATAATAAAAAGAGAAATTCTTGAGAAAACAAAAATAAAATTTCCAGTAGGACTAAGATATGAGGACATGGAATTTTTTTATAAGTTAGTTCCTTATATAAATAAAGTATCTTTTATAAAAAAATGTTTTGTTCATTATGTACAAAGAGAAAATTCTATTGCAAATACTCAAAATGTAAGAACAAAAGAAATATTTATAATTTTAGATAATGTAATTTCATATTACAAAGAAAAAGGGCTATATGATGAATATAGAGATGAATTAGAATATATATATGTTAAATTTTTGCTATGTAGCTCGCTAAAGAGAATAAGCAAAATTGCAGAAAAAAAAGAACGAAAACAGGCACAAAAAGAAACATGGGATAATATAAATAAAAAATTTCCAAATTGGAGAAAAAATCCTATACTAAAAAAGAAAAATTTAAAAAATTTATATATAAAAAGTAATAACAAAGTAACATTTAAAATTTATTGCTTTTTCCTACACTTATTATAGAGGAGGAATTGCAAATGAAATTAAAAGAAAAAATAACGCTAGAAAATTTAATGTGTTTATTTGTTATACTTTGCCCAGTTTTAGATATGATAAGTTTTTTGTTTAGAAATTATTTTCAAACTAAAATTTCTCCTACAACAATATTAAGACCTGTGATACCATGCATAGTATTTATAATTTTATTTTTTAGAGAAAATAATAAAGTAAAAAAGCTTGTAGCTGGTGGAATTTATTTAATATATTCTATAATTCATTTGATAATATTTCAAAAAATACATAATGGAAGTTCATATGGTAATATAACAAATGAAATGCAATATTTAATAAATTATGGAATAATGATAATGAATTTATATTTATTTTTTACTGTAATAAAAGATAAAGGGAAAATCCAAAAATCAGTATTAATAGCAGTTTCTATATATGTAGGTTCATTATTTTTTTCTATAATAACGAAAACATCATCATCAACCTATTTAGAAGAAATTGGTTATAAAGGATATTTTGAATCTGGGAATAGTTTATGTACAATCTTACTTTTGGGATTATGCATAATACTCGAAAGTTTTGAGATAAAAGATTGGAAGAAACTAATATTAATAATTTTTATGGGGATATATCTTACAATGCTGTCTGGAATGAGAACAGGCCTTTTCGGATTCGGCTTGGTTATGGCTGTATTTATATTAGGAAAATTTTTTATAAATATAAGAGATAATGTTAAATTTAGTAAAAAACAAATAATTGTAGTTTCTTTGATTATTGTAATTTCAATAATAATGATAACTTTTTTAGGTTCACAAACAATTAAGAGAAGAAAACTATTAAAGCAAAATGAAGAACTAAATGTTGATGAAGAAACAGGTGAAGCAAGGTTTGTTACAGGCGATATTTTAAATATCTACAAAAAAATAAAAGATGGAAGTTTAGAAGAAAATTATATGTCAGATGCAGAAAAAAAAGCAATTGTAAAATTTTGTGATTATGCTAAGAAAATAAAATTATCAAATGTAAACTTAAGAAAACAACAACTTATTTACAATATAATCTTGATTGGAGAACAAAAAAATCCATTATTAATACTGTTTGGAAATGGATATAAAAATCAAACTGGGGAATTAGTAATGGAGATGGAGCTAATTGCATTAATTTGCAACTTTGGAATAATTGGATTTATTTTATATTTTGGACCATTTGCTGTGATTATTGTTAGAGGCTTCATTATTGCTTTCAAAAATAGGAAAAATATAAAAATTGATACTATTATGAATTTGTTTGGATTGATGTTAGCTATCGGTTTATCTTGTTTTTCAGGATATGTATTTTTTAATTTGTCTAGCATGACGATGGTGATAATTTTATGTTCTTTTGGGACCGGTTCTTTTGTGAACATTGGACATAGAAAGGAAGAAAGATGAAAAAAATAGTATTTGGAATAACAAGCCTAGGAATAGGAGGAGCAGAAAGAGTATTAGTAGATATAGTAAATAAGTTGCAAAATGAATATGATATAACAATATTTACGATATACGGAAAAGGTGCTTTTGAAAAAGAATTATCAAAAAATATAAAATTGGTAAATTTATATGATAATACATATGAAGAAATGGGCCAAATTAAAAAGAAAATTATCCCCATAAAAATGTTAATAAGTGGAAAATCTATATACAAAAAATACATACAAGGAAAATTTGATGTAGAAATAGCATTTCTAGAGGGGCCTATTACAAGGATTTTTAAGTTTGGAAAGTCAAATAAAAAAATAGTATGGGTTCATAATGATATAGCGAAAGTTTTTGGAGATAATTTTAAAGCTAGGTTAAAACTGAAAGTAGATGAAAAAAATTACAGTAAATATGATAAAATAATTTTTGTAAGCAAAGATAATAAAAATTCATTTAATAGAGTGTATAATGCTATTCCTAATTTATTAGAAAAAGAAGAGGTTATCTATAATTACATAGACAAAGACAGAATTTTAGAAAAGTCAAAAGCTCAAATTGGACAAGAATATATTGATAAGAATATACCGTCTATTATAACAGTTGCAAGGCTTACTAAACAAAAGGCAATTGATAGATTGATAAATGTCCACAAGAGGCTTATAGATGATGGAATTAAGCATAATATTTATGTAATTGGTGATGGTCCTGAAATGGAAAATTTGCAAAATCAAATAAAAGAACTAAAAGTAGAAGATACTTTTAAACTTATGGGAAAAAGAGAAAATCCATATCCATATATAAAAAGAGCAGATTATTTTGCATTACTTTCTAATTTTGAAGGTTATGGAATGGTAATTGATGAAGCTAAAATTTTGAATAAAAATATAATAATTACAGATACAGCCGCAAAAGAAGCTGTTAAAAATTATACCCAAAAAATTATTTTACAAAATACAGAAGATGCAATTTATGAAGGATTAAAACAAGTAATACAAAAAAATGTTGTTTTTGATGAAGATGAGGCTACTTTTGATAACGAATTTTTGCTTGACGAAATAAAAAAATTGTTGTGATTTTTCCGTTGGACCGTAACATTTTGCAAAAAGAAATGACATCAATACAAAAAAGGAGAAAAAATGAAATTAAGTATATTAACAGCAACATATAATAGAGGAAAGTACCTACAAAAATTATATGAAAGCATAAAAAAAAATTTGAAACATAATTTAAATTGTGAATGGATAATAGTAGATGATGGTTCAAATGATGATACAAAGATGTATGTGAAAAATTTTATAGATGAAAATGTAATACCAATAATATATTATTATCAAAAAAATAATGGCAAAATGTCAGCAATTAATGAAGCAGTAAAACTAGCAACAGGTAATTTGATTGTAGATTGTGATTCTGATGATTATTTTGTCCCAAACGCATTTGAAAAGATTGAAAAAAATGCGTCAAAACTATTAACAGATGAAAGTTTGTATGGCATGGCATTTTTGAAAAAAGAAAATGATGGTAAAATAAGCGGAAAAGAGTTTAAATGCCAAGAACAGAAAACAACTATGTTTGATTTGTATTTTAAAGATGATATACAAGGGGAAAAAATAATTGTTTTTAATAGTAAAATAAGAAAATTGTTTTCACACAAGTTAGAACATGATGAAAAGTTTATTACAGAGTCTAGAATGTATCATGAAATGGATGAAAAGTACAAGATATTAGCTATAAATGACGTTGTAGAACAAGGAAGTTATATTGATGGGGGATATACCAAAAATATTAATAAGACTTTTAAAGAATCACCTTTTGGGTATTATATGTATTTTAAAGAAATTTTGGCTAAAGATATGAAAGGCGTGTTATTTAGCAAAAGATTGTATGCAATTAAACATTATATTTTATTTGGATATTTGACAAATAATAAATTTAATGTTAATTTTATGAATGATAAATTAAATAGATTTTTATACAGGATATTATATTTGCCTGGAATTATAAAAAGTAAACACTTTTAAATGAGAGGAGGATGAATATGACATATTTAAGTTTTTTTGTTGCACTTATTGTTTTATACATAGTTTTAAAAATTATTTCAGCACCAGTTAAAATAGTTATTAAACTTATGATTAATGCTTTTGTTGGTGGTGCTGTTTTGTTTCTAATTAATTTGGTTGGTGCAAGTTTCGGTTTTGTACTTGACATTACTTGGCTTACTTCTTTGATTGTTGGGATTTTCGGCGTGCCAGGTGTTGTGCTTGTGATTTTGCTTCAGATGTTTATGTAAAAAAGGAAATCGCTTTAAAGCGATTTCCTTTAAAAAAAACTATGCATAATCTTTTAAAAATATAAATTAACTAATTAATATACGGCCGATTAATCAATTTACAATTAAGCCATAGCAGCGTTTAATTTTTTTGCTAAATTAGATTTTTTTCTAGCTGCAGTATTTTTAACTAAAACACCTTTTGTGCAAGCTTGGTCGATTTTCTTTGTTGCTTGTGAAAATAGAACTTTTGCATCTTCTATTTTTCCAGCTTCGATAGCTTCTTCAAATTTTCTTACAGCTGATTTATATCCAGATTTAATCATATTATTTCTTAATGTTTTCTTTTCAATTATTTTTACTCTTTTTTTAGCTGATTTTATGTTTGGCATGATTGCACCTCCTTTGGTATTTTGATTTATAACACCCACTATTTTAGCACAAAATAGTGGGTTTGGCAAGAGCTTTTTTAAATTATTTCCTCATCAAATAAGAAAAAATCATAGAACTCAATTTCAAACTATCATGCTTAATAGTACCATCATCAGTAACAAGTAAATCATCTTCTAAAACTTCATAATGTGCGTTTTTCATATTATCATAATCAATTTTAACCAAATCCTTTTCTTCCTCTCTAGAATACTTCTCCAAAATCTCCTCAGGAAGAACAGTATTACTAACAATAACGCAATCAACAGCATCTTTTCCTAAAAATTTTTCCAAAGTTTTCATATGGTCACTAACGCCGAAATTATCAGTTTCACCAGGTTGGGTCATTGCATTACAAACGTACATAACTTTAGCCTTAGACTTATTAATACTAGCAACAACATCTTTACAAATAAGATGAGGAAGCAAACTAGTATAAAGGCTACCCATACTTAAAATGATCAAATCAGCATCGGCAATGGCGTCAAAAACTTCAGGGAAAATAGTAGGTTCTTCTTTGTAAAAAATTCTTTTGTATTGTTTATGAGCATGTGTGATTTCATCTTCGCCTTCAATAATTTCTCCATCAACAGTTTCACCCATTAAAGTCAAATAATCCTCAGAAAGAGGTAGAACAGTATGTTCAACTCTTAAAAGCTTACTAAAATATTCAATACTAGTTTTTAAACTACCAGTTTTTTTATAAAGTGATGTCAATATTAAATTTCCCATAGAATGGCCATTTAAATCACTATATGTAGACATTCTATATTCCATTATATCCTTAATTTCGTCAGGTAAAGTAGATAAATTACTTAAAACATGTCTTATATCTCCAACTGCTGGAGTAGAAAATTCTTTACGCAATCTACCAGTGCTACGACCATTGTCAGATACTGTAATTACAGCTGTTATATCAACAGGGAAGTATTTTAATCCTTTTAAAATTGTAGATGCCCCTGTGCCTCCACCTAAAAGTACAATTTTTTTTCTTTTCATATTAATTCCTCCAATAAATGCTAAGTATATTTATTATATATTTTTCATAAGTTCTAAAAGACTACTGAATTCTGGAATAGGAAGACATGTTTCTAGTTCAGAATAAGTATCGTTTTTTCTTCTAATTCTAAAAATTTTATAAGGTTTATTATTGTATATTGATATTAAATCTTTTGGTTTATCATCAATAAATATACATTTTGAAAAATCAAGAGGTATGTCGCCTTTAATAGAAGTAGTTGGAAAAATTCCATCAACATATGGAAGTAATCCAGAACCAGCGATTTTGATAGCTTGAAAGTATACCTCATTTTCATTATATGATAATATGTATATTTTATGATTGTCCTTTTTTAGACTTTTTAAAAATGGAATACTATCTTCAAACAAATAGCTCTGTCCATTTGAAATTACCTTATTTACAATTTCTGTTGCTGTATTTATGTCATATTTATATTCATTTCCAAAATATTCAATTAATTTATATATATCATATATGTTATTTGTTCCTCTTTTAAATTTATCTTTTAACAATTGAAATATGTTTTCTTGGTTTTTATTTGTGGTTTGGCAAATATATGCAGCTAAGGCATTCAACATGTCATTTGTTAAAAGAGGAGTATTATAGAGTGTATGGTCAAAGTCTATAAAAAAGTTCATTTTAGCCTCCTAAATCTTTAAAACTTCCTATATATTAGCATAATGGAATGAGGAAGTCAAGAAGTGAAAAAAATTCAAGTTTATAATAAAAATTCAATAATTATGTTGAATTATCAAAAAAAATATGCTATAGTAAAACAAGAAAAATCAAAGGAGGAACGAAGTATGATTGCAATAGGAAGCGACCATGGAGGATACAAATTAAAAGAAGAAATAAAAAAATATTTAGAAGAAATAAAAATAGAATATAAGGATTTTGGAACAGATTCAGAAGAAAGAACAGACTATCCAATATATGCTGAAAAAGTAGCAAAGTCAATACAAAAAAAGGAATGTGATAAAGGAATTTTACTATGTAAATCAGGATGTGGGATGGCAATAGTTGCAAACAAATTTAAAGGAATAAGAGCGGGTCTTGTAATAAATGAAAATGAAGCAAAGTTTGCAAAAGCAGATGATGATATAAATGTTATAACAATAAGTGGAAATAACACATCAATAGAAGAAGCGATAAAAATTATTAGGATGTGGCTTGGCACTGAATTTAAAGGTGGAAGATATCAAGAAAGAATCGAAATGATAAATAAAATAGAAAAAGAAAATATGAAATAGGAGGAATGCGCTATGTGGGGAAATATAGCAATATCATTCCTATTAGCATTTATAGTATCATTTATGGTAACACCATATTCTATAAAAATAGCAGAAAAAATAGGAGCAATAGATATACCAAAAGATGACAGAAGGATGAGAAAAAAGGCTATTCCAAAACTTGGAGGACTTGCAGTAATTACAGGATTTGCAATATCATTAATATATTTAATTTCTGTAATGAACATAGAAGGAAGTATCAATTTATTTGATGAAAACGAATATCTAAAAAAATTGATAGGAGTTGGACTTGGTGTAATAATAATTACAATAACAGGGGTAATTGACGATACAAAAACGTTAAAGCCACTTCAAAAATTATTTGGACAAGTTTTAGCAGCTATAGTTGCGGTTAGCTTTGGAATAAAAATTGGAGCAGAAGATATTCCTTTTGTTGCAAATATGGAAATAGCAAATGAAATATCAACTTTTGTAACAATAATATGGATAATTGTAATTACAAATGCAATAAATTTAATAGATGGGCTTGATGGACTATCATCGGGGATAGCCTTGATATCATGTATATCATTACTAATAATATTTGCACTAAATTATTCACCAATGATAGCAATCCTTATGATAACATCATTAATAGGTGCACTAGTAGGATTTTTACCATTTAACTTTTCGCCAGCTAAAACTTTTATTGGGGATACTGGTTCAAACTTTTTAGGATATATACTTTCAATTGTGTCAATTTTAGGAGTAGCTAAAACATATACGGCAGTAGTAATTGCGCTTCCAATGTTAGTATTAGGACTTCCAATATTTGATGTTGTTTGGGCAATAATTAGAAGAATAATAAAAGGAAAATCAATTAAAGCAATATTTCAAGCTGATAAAGGGCACTTACATCATAGATTAATTGCAAAGGGATTTTCACAAAAACAAGCGGTGCTTGTAATGTATGCAATGAGTGCAGCATTAGGCCTTTTTGCGATTATTTTATTGGAAAGTGGAATTTGGAAAGCATTATCATTTTTACTTATGGTAATTGCAGCTTTGTTTTTAGGATATAGAAATTTCTTGACTGAAAAAAGTGAGAAAGGCGAAAAATATGAATGTGGGGTTTGTAAATATATTTATAACCCTAAAACAGGAAATGAAAAAGCTGGTATTGCACCAGGAACGAATTTTGAAGATTTACCAGATAATTGGGTTTGCCCAGTTTGTGGAGAAAGTAAAGATGTTTTTGAAATACATAAATAATTTTAAAGTAGAAACGGTTTTTTGCAATTTTGCATAGAAGCCGTTTTTTATGTTTAGACTATTCATTAAAAAATAACATTGGTATGAAAAAATGTATTTTTTTTGAATAAATGTGCACAATAATAATATGAAAAAATCAAAAATAAGTAATATAATAATAGGTTTAATAGCCGGATTTATCTCTGGACTATTTTCAACAGGAGGAGGCTTGATTTTAGTTCCAGCATTTACATATTTACTAAAATTAGATACTGTAGAAGCAAGAGCAACATCAATAATGTGCATATTGCCAATGGTACTAACTACGAGCTTTTTCTATGCGAGAAACAAATATATAGATTGGAAATTAGGATTTTTGTGTGCTATAGGTGGAATAATAGGAAGTTATATTGGTTCTAAAGTGTTGAGTAAAATTCCGACATTTGTATTAAAAATTGCATTTACAATATTTTTGATATATGTAGCTTTTTATATGCTGGGAATAGTATAAAAATATTTAGAATGGAGAAAAAATATGCAAATTCTATTTGGCATAATATCAGGATTTATAAGCAGTATAGGAATGCGGGGGGGGAACGGTATTAATTTATCTGTTAATAGCTTTCTTGGAAATAGACCAACATATAGCACAAGGAGCAAATTTAGTATTTTTTATTCCAACATGTGTAACTTCGATTGTAATTAATATAAAAAACAAAAAAATAAATTACGAAATAGCAAAATATGTAATAATTTTTGGAATTATAGGTGCAATAATAGGAGCAAAATTATCTGTAAATCTTCCTATAAATGAACTTAAGAAATATTTTGGAATTTTTTTGATAATTGTGGCAATAAATGAAATATATTCCTTAAAAAAAGAGTATATAAAACATAAAAAAACAAATAATAAAAAAAGAAATTTCAAAAAGGAGGAATAAAAAATGAACTTTGTAAAAGGTGTTATGGTTGGAACTTTGGTTTCGGCAGGAATTGTATGGATGTATAATGAAACAATGGGAAATGATAGCAAAAAAATAATGAAAAGAGGCAAGAAATTTATAAAACAAATGGGATTTTAAATAGAATAAAGCGAAGCTTAAATTTAAAGTTTCGCTTTATTTTTGTTAAAAAAGACCAAATTTTTATATAAAAACGTTTTGTCCTCTTGTAAATAAAGCGAAAAAATGATAATATAATGAAAGTAAAAAAGGGGGCAAAGCAAATGTTAAAAACAAATAATATTGAAGAAAAGATAATGTTTGATGTGCCTATGAAAAATTATACATCATTCAAAATTGGCGGAAAAGCGGAAAAATTTCTAAAGATAAAAAACGAAGAAGAGTTGAAAAATGCAATAAAATATGCAAGAGAAAATAATTTAAAAATAACAATAATTGGCAATGGAAGCAATTTACTTGTACTTGATAGCGGAATAAAAGGATTAGTTCTAAAAATAGAAATAGATGATTTGAAAATAGAAAAAAAAGAAAATTATGTAGAAGTAACTGTTGGAAGTGGATATAAAACAATGGCACTTGGAGCAAAATTCATGAATGAGGGAATAACAGGTTTTGAAGAACTTTCGGGAATTCCGGGGACAATTGGTGGAGCTATTTTTATGAATGCGGGGGCTTATGGAAAAGAAATAAAAGATATAAATATTTCTACAAAATGCATGGATTATGATGGAAATATATTTATTTTACAAAATAAGGAACAAGAATTTGAATATAGGTCAAGTATTTTTAAAAATGGAAAATATATAATTTTAGAAACAAAACTAAAACTTGAGGATGGAAAAAAAGAAGAAATTAAAAATAAAATAAATGAATTTCTATCAAGCAGAAAAGAAAAGCAACCACTTGAATATCCATCAGCTGGAAGTACGTTTAAAAGACAAGAAGGAGTAGTTACCGCAAAACTTATTGATGAATGTGGCCTAAAAGGAGTGAAAATAGGTGGAGCAATGGTTTCAACCAAACACGCTGGTTTTATAGTAAATTATAGTAATGCCACAGCAAAAGATGTTTTAAATTTAATAAAATACATAAAGGAAAAAATATATGAAAAATATGGGATAAAAATAGAAGAAGAAATTAGAATAGTAGGTGAAGAATAGAAATGAAAGGAATATTTTACTGGTTTAAAGATAGCTCAAAAATGAAACGTTGGATAATGCTAATATTGGTAGGAATTGTATTTTGTTCATTTGGAATGGCAAATATGATTGTATCAGAAGAAGCAATTACACTTGTAGAAGCAGCAAAAATAATTGCATATTTTGTTATAGGTTTTACTTGTGTAGTATTAGGGCTGGTTTTTATAAACAAAAGAAATATGGAACTATTTATAGAAGCAACAGATGATAGACTAGACAGAGATGAAAAAGTAAATGTAAATTCTCTTATTTTTAATAAAACAGTATATAATCAGGGACCGAAAATCGTTGTAATAGGTGGAGGAAGTGGACTAAATAATACACTAGAGGGACTAAAAAAACACACAAGCAATATAACGGCTGTTGTTACTGTATCAGATTATGGCGAAAACTTTGGAAAAAATAATGAAAAGCTTGTATATAGGCAATTAGAAGACATAAAAAATGGAATAGCATCACTTGCGTTAGATGATAATAGCAAAATGAAAGATTTATTTAATTACAAATTTTCAAATGGGATGCTAAAAGGAGTAACATTTTCAGATTTATATTTTACAGCAATGGATGATATTTCAAAAACTACAGCAGATGCGATAAAAGATAGTAATGAAATATTTAAAATATGTGGAAAAGTATTACCTGTAACAAAAGATAAAATGAAAATATGTGCCGAACTTGAAAATGGTTATTTAATAGAAGAAAAAGCCAAAATTGCTGAAACTGTTTATGAAAAATTAACAAAAATAAATAGGGTATATTTAAACCCTACTAATTGTAAGGCTTTACCAGAAGTTATAGAAGCAATTAAAGAAGCTGATGGAATAATTATAGGACCAGGAAGTTTATATACAAACGTTATACCCAATTTATTAGTAAATGGAGTTTCAAGAGCTATTAGAGAATCAAAGGCTGTAAAATTATATGTTTGTAATATAATGACAGAGCCAGGTTTAACAGACAATTATTCTGTTGCAGACCATGTAAATGCTATAGTAGACCATTGTGGTGAGGGATTAATTGATTATTGTTTATATGATACAGGAGAAGTAATACCAGAATACATAAAAAAATATAATTTGGATGGAGCTGAGCTTGTAGAACAAAATTTATCAGAAATTAAAGACAAAAAAATAAAATTTATAAAAGAAGATATGTCTGTAGTAAAAGATGATTTTGTAAGACATAATAGCATGCTTATAGCCGATACTTTAATAAAAATAATATGTGATGATTTAAAATTCAAAGACAGACAAAATGAGCCAGAATATTTAATGATGAATTCAAAACTACAAAAAGATAAAGAAATAAAAAAAGAGATGATTCGTCAAAACAAGAATAAAAAAGACGGTGGCAAAAAGCCAAAAAATAAATCTAAAAGTAAATTTGCAAGCAAATATAGTGACAGAATAGAATCTATAAAACATGCAGATGAAAAGGCTGAAAAGAGAAAAAAAGCAAGAATGTTAAAAAAACAGACAGAACCTAAAAAAATAGAAGACCAAGAAAAAATTAGAGAAATGCTTCAACAAAAAGAAGAATTAATGAAAGCATACAGAGAGAGCAAGGAAAATAAAGAAATTGTAAGACCAAAAGATTATGATGAAATAAGACGTGAAAAAATAAACAAATTTAATGGAAAAAAATAATTTGAATTAAAGTGGAGGATATACTAATGAAATTTGAAAAAAAGGACTTAGGATTAGATAAAGGGCTTAAAAATGAATGGATAATAACAAATGGTATAGGAGGGTATGCATCATCTACAATAATTGGTGCAAACACTAGAAAATATCACGGGCTTTTGGTAAGCCCACTTTCGGCACCAGGAAGAAGGTATTTAATTTTATCTAAATTAGATGAAAGTATTATTTTAGATGGAAGAAAATATGATTTATATACAAATGTATGTAAAAATTATATATCACAAGGATTTAACTATTTAGAGTCCTTTCAAAAAGAAATATTACCTGTTTTTAAATATAAGGTAGAAGATACAGAAATTACAAAAACAGTATGCATGAAACATGGACAAAATACGGTAGAAGTATATTATAAAATAAGAAACGGAAATCATAATACAAAAATAATGTTAGCACCAATTTTTAACTATAGAGATTTTCATAGTATGAACACAAATCATCAATTTGAAATTATGCAAGAAATAAAGGCAAATAAGATAAAATTAGTTATTGATAAAAATGTATCACATCCTGTTTATATGAAAACATCAGATGGAAAATATATACAGCATATAAATGATATGTTTTATAATATGTTTTATATTGAAGAAGAAAAAAGAGGATTTTTTCCAGAAGAAAATCATATAGTAAGTGGTGTTTTTGAAATTGAAATAGCACCAAATGAAGAAAAAGATATTTCATTTATATGTTCAATGGAAGAAAATATTGATGAAATAGACCCTAAAGGATTAATTAATAGTGAAATTATTAGAATAAATAATGTATTTAATGAATCAGGATTAATTGATAATGGAAAAGATAATAAATCAAAAGAAGAACAAGAAAAGGACGAGCTTGCAAGACTATATATGATAGCGGCAGACAATTTTGTTGTATATAGACCGACATTTGGCTTGCATACATTAATTGCAGGATATCCATGGTTTTTGGACTGGGGCAGGGACGCATTAATATCATTTGAAGGACTTTTACTAGTTACAAGGAGATATCAAGTTGCAAAAGAGATACTCCTAACTTGTACTAGAGATATAAAATATGGATTACTTCCAAATGGCTATTCAGAAGTAGACAATAGCCCATTATATAATAGTGCTGATAGTAGTTTATTGTTGTTTGAACAAGTTCAAAAATATTTAGAATATACAGATGATGATAAATTTATAAAAGAAAATATTTATCCAAAATTAAAATTAATAATCGAACATTATTCAAATGGAATTGATTTTGACAACAACAATATTCATCTAGAAGAAGATGGATTAATATCATCAGGAACAGAAAACACTCAAAATACTTGGATGGACGCAAAATATGGAGATTTTGCATTTACCCCAAGAAATGGAAAAGCAGTAGAAATAAATGCTTTATGGTACAATGCTTTAAAAATAATGGAAGTGTTAAGCAAAAAATATGAAAAAGTTGGAAAAAGAATATTAAGCAAAAAATATAGTGAAATGGCTGAAAAATGCAGAATATCATTTAATGAAAAATTTTACAATGCTAAAAAGAAATGTTTATATGACGTTTTAGGAGATAGCAAAGTGAGGCCAAATCAATTGTTTTCACTTTCGCTAACTTATCCAGTTATAAACCCATCTTCAGAAACGGCATCAAATGTTATAAATGTCGTAGAAAAGAAGCTATTAAATAATTATGGGCTAAAAACATTAGCAAAAGGTGAAAAAAACTATGTTGATGTATACGAGGGCGACGGTTTTAGGCGAGATGCAAGCTATCATCAAGGAGTTACATGGCCTTGGCTTTTGGGATTATATTATAATTCTTTAAGAAATATGTCAGTTTTTGAAAAAGATAAGGAAAAGAAAAAGGAAATATCTTTAAAAATAAATGACTTTAAAAAGAGAACTGAAAATACTTTTAAAAAGGAATTACAAGAAAATGGTTGTATTGGTTCTATTTCAGAATTATATGACTCAAAAACACCATATTTACCAAAAGGAGCGTTTGCTCAAGGTTGGAGTGTTGCTGAGGTTTTTAGGATTATTTTTGGGTGAGTATGCCCATTGGGACCGGTTCTTTTTGGGTACAAAAATTAAAGCGAGAGGAGAGAAAAATTTGAAAATCGAAGAATTAGAAAAAGAACTTAAAAATGGAAATCTTTCATCTTTGTATTTGCTATATGGAGAAGAAAAATTTTTAATGGAAAATTCACTTAAAAAAATTAAAAATTTATTTGGTGAATGCTTAAAGGGAATAAACTATATAACAATTGATGATACAAATATTCGGAGAGATAATTTCAGATTTAGAAACTCCAAGCTTTGGATTTGAAAAAAAGCTTATAATAGCTAAAAATACAGGATTATTCAAAAAAGAAACAAAGAAAAAGAATGCAAAAAGTGACGAAAGCATAAAAGGAAAGCTTGTTAAGTATTTGAATGAAAATTTTGAAGATATAAAAGATTCGGTAATACTTGTATTTATTGAGGAAGAAGCGGAAAAAAATGATTTATTAGATTTCGTAAATAAAAATGGAATTGTATGTAATTTTGAATATCAAAAGCCAGCACAAATTCAGACTAGAATAAAAGCTATTACAAATGCTTACAAGGTGAATATTGATGTGCCTACATTAAGCTATTTTATTGAATGTTGCGGTACAGATATGCAAGATTTGATTAATGAAATTAGAAAGCTCATTGAATATGTTGGACAAGGTGGAACAATTACGAAAGATGATATTGATAAATTATCAATTAAAAAAATGGAAAGTATTATTTTTGATTTAACAGATAGTTTAGGCAAAAAAGACACAAAAACAGCAATTGAGGTTTTAAGAAATCTTATATTGGCAAAAGAACCAGTACAAAAAATTTTGATTACTTTGTATGGACATTTTAAAAAGTTGTATTTGGTAAAACTTGCTTTGAAAGAAAATAAGGATATAATTTATTCTTTAGATTTGAAGCCTAATCAAACTTTTTTAGTCAATAAGTATAAAACTCAAGCTGGATATTTCAAGACCAGTGAGATAAAAAGAATTTTAAAAGAGCTTTGTGACTTAGATTACAAATATAAAATTGGATTAATTGATTTAGATGTTGGATTCGAAGCTATATTATGTGCATATTGTTAATTTTTTTCATTATGAGCGTATCATTTGACAAAAAGAAAATTTTTTATGAAAATGATATGCTTACAACGAAAAAATGTATAAAAACACCGTTTTTAGATAAAAATAATAAAAAATTATTTAAAAGAGGTTAAAAATTATGTTAAAGAAGATTTTAAATCATAGGATTATTGTATTTGGCTTTGTGTTAGGTTTAACTATAATTGTTGCAATAGTTGGATTTTCTAAGTTTAGTGAAGTAGAGGCTTTATCTAAATATGGTTCAAGAGGAAGCGAAGTAAAACAAATACAAGAAAAATTGAAAAGATGGGGATACTATAAAGGCTCTGTCGATGGAATTTATGGAAGCCAAACCTTAGCAGCTGTTAAGTCTTTTCAAAAGAAAAATGGATTGACTGTTGATGGGATTGCAGGTGATAAGACACTTAAGGCAATGGGAATAATGAATTCTTCCGGAAATTCAAGCTCTAGTAGTTCAAGTAATAGCAATTCAAATAATGTTAATTTGATAGCAAAAGCAATTTATGGGGAAGCTAGAGGTGAACCATATGTTGGTCAGGTGGCTGTTGGAGCTGTTATTATGAATAGGGTTAAAAGTAGTTCTTTTCCTAATACTATATCTGGTGTAATTTATCAGTCTGGCGCTTTTGATGCTGTTTCTGACGGACAAATCAATATGACTCCTGATAGCACCGCTAAAAAGGCAGCACAAGATGCTATTAACGGATGGGACCCGTCTTATGGCGCAATTTATTATTTTAATCCGTCTACAGCTACAAATAAGTGGATTTGGTCAAGACCTATGACTGTTACTATTGGAAAGCATAGGTTTTGTAAATAGTATTATTGGGAGAATTTAAGCGTAAATTTTGTAAAATCTATTGCAAAATTTATGCTTTTTTTGTATAATTGAAAAAGTTTAATATTGGGGTATCGCCAAGCGGTAAGGCATCGGACTCTGACTCCGACATTCCTGTGTTCGAATCACAGTACCCCAGCCAGTAATTAAATATCTGCGAATGTTAAAGTATTTGGAAGAACATTTGCAGATTTATTTTTTGTATCTTTAGATTTTTATATATGGTTTTATATAAAGGAGAAAGAAGAACATTACTCAACACTATAAAATGTAATGAGAAAAGATACGGACAAAGAAAATAAATAAAACTAATTATGTCACTAATGATGGCAGAATTGCAAAAGGAGGATTTTTATTTATGGAAAATAATTTAATTAGCGATGATTACAAGGATTTTATAGGAGAAATAAAAAATAAAATTAGAAATAGTCAATATGAAGCTATGAAACAAGTTAATAGAACTCTAATAAATCTATATTGGGGAATTGGACAGGAAATATATAACCAACAACAAGAAAAAGGTTGGGGAAAATCAATTGTTGAAGTATTATCAAAAGAACTGAAAAAAGAATTTCCTGATGTTCATGGTTTTTCTTCAAGAAATTTATGGAGAATGCGTAATTTATATGTAGAATACAAGGATAACGAAATTCTGCCACCATTAGTGGCAGAAATAAGCTGGAGCAAGAATGTAGCTATAATGGAGAAATGCAAAGATCAGCTTGAAAGAGAGTTTTATATAAAAATGACTAAAAAATATGGTTGGACAAAAGATGTATTGATTAATCATATAGAAAATAGGACTTATGAAAAATATTTACTCAATCAAACTAATTTTGATGAGACATTACCAGAAAAATATGTGAATCAAGCAAAATTGGCAGTCAAAGATGAATATATATTTGATTTTATGGAACTTTCTGAACAACATTCTGAAAGAGAATTGGAAGAAAGTTTGATAAGTAATATGAGAGCATTTCTTGAAGAAATGGGTGGAAATTTTGCTTTTATGGGAAGTCAATATCATATAAATGTTGGTGGAGATGATTTTTATATTGATTTGTTATTATATCATAGAAGTTTAAAAAGTTTAGTTGCAATTGAATTAAAAATAGGAGATTTTAAGCCTGAATTTGTAGGACAACTTCAATTTTATTTAACTGCATTGGATAAGCAAGTAAAGATGGAACATGAAAATCCGTCAATAGGTATTATTATATGTAAAAATAAAAATAGAACTGTTGTAGAGTACGCTTTAAATGATAGTGATAAACCAATAGGAATAGCAACTTATAAAATAAGAGATACTTTACCAGACCAAATGAAAGATTTGTTGCCTTCTCCTGAAGAAATTGAAAAAAGGTTAAAAGATTTATAGACAAAGAAAATAAATATTATGTGACAAAATTTATTAAAAGGAGTATAAAATTATGGATTTAAATAAAGAAATTGAAGAAATTAAAAAAAAAATAAAATAGTTGAATTAGATAAAGCATGGGAAACTAGCTGGACTAGAAAAATATGTATTTGCATAATAACTTATATTGTAGTTGTAGCTTATTCGTATATGGTCAGAAACTACGATAATATATTTTTGAGTTCATTAGTTCCAGTAATTGGTTTTACGCTATCAACATTATCTTTGAAATACGTTAGAAAAATATGGGAGAAAAAATATGATAGATGAATGTAGATTAAATATCTGCTTAATTTAAAAATATATGAATTATGGAGCAATGAAAAGAGGAGAAGAAAAATTATGTTAGATACTGGATATTTATATGCTAAAAATAATGATAGAATTTTTATTAATACCTGTTTAGGCTGCAATGGCGCTTGTTCTTACTGTTATTTGCCACGCTTAGGATATGACAATAAAACGGATGATTCACCAGTAAGAGAAGCATCTCAAATTATAAAAGATATAGAGGAAAGCGGAATTAACATTAATAATGATACATTAATTACGTTAGGGTGTTTTTCGGAATGCTGGGATGAAAAGAATAAACCACAGACTATTGAATTAATAAAGCATTTTTTACAAAAAGGAAATCAA
Source organism: uncultured Clostridia bacterium (assembly GCA_934148985.1). GTDB lineage: Bacteria > Bacillota > Clostridia > TANB77 > CAG-508 > CAG-269. The sequence continues at coordinate 18,359 of CAKPDO010000013.1, read as the reverse complement.
ATACAACTATCAACTAAAAGACAGGTGTCAATGAATGAAATGGAACATTTTCAAGAGCTAATAAAATATAAAGGACAATTAGTTGTTTTTGTTAGTTCTGCAAGCATTAGTCACTGGAAACAAATTGAAGGAGGCACAGATGAGCCGCAAAAAAGATTTAAAACATTTGAAATTTCAAGAGCTTTAAACATTCCAACAGTTTTATATATGAAACCGATTTTACAGAGGATAACTATTAAAGATATTGAATTATATAAAAAGGTTATTATGAAATATGGGATAAATGATGCGGTGGTAGGAAGCATTTTTAAAGAAAAGGAAACAGGAGAAACAGTACATTTTTCTAATAAAAATGAATTGTTTTATAATCCAGTATCAGATGAATTAGAAATTAAAAGAAGACTGATGGAATTGTGTAATGTGTATTCTAGAAGTTCGCAAGTCATGAATAAGTATAGAGAAAAAGGGAAGAAAATAGAAGAAAGATAATAAAAATTCAAATATATAAAAGAAAGTCGAGTTGATGATATGATAAACTTAGAACTATATAGAATATTCAAAATTGTAGCAGATGAAGAAAATTTAACAAAAGCAAGTGAAAAATTACATATTTCGCAACCAGCTGTAACAAAACATATTAAAAATTTAGAAAATGAATTAAATGTAGAATTATTTAAAAGAAGTAAACACGGAATGATACTAAATGAAAATGGCAAAAAATTATATTTACAAATAAAGGATTCTATAGAAATTCTTACAAAAGCGGATTCAATATTTAATACACATAAAGACATAAAATTAGGGGTTCATGTAAATATGCCAGATAGAATATATAATAAAGGCATTTCAAATTTCTATGAAAAATATAATAACAATATTATTAATATACATAGGTTAAATGCAAAAAATATGCTTTTAGCACTAGAAAAACAAGAGATTGACCTTGCTTTTTCGAAGAAATATAGTAATGAAATATATGATACAAATAAGATTAAATTTATACCAATAGGAGATTTTCATGATATATTTATTGTAAATAGCAATTCTCAATATTTGAATAAAAAACTTTCTAAAATGGATTTAAGAGATATAACAATTTATACATTAAAAAAATTTTCAAGTGCGTATAAAAATTTAGTAAAAGCACTTGAATATAAAGCAGATGATGAAATAAATATATCAAATGTTGATTTTTCTGGAATTATAGAATTATTAAAATTCAGAGATATAATAGCCGTCGTCTCAAAAGAATATATAGAAGACAAATTGGCAAATAATGAATTGAAGGAACTAGATGTAGGTTTTTCACTTGCTCCAAATGAATATGGAATATATTATAATATTAATAATAAATTTAAAGAATTAAATATTTTAATTGAAATCTTAAAAGATAATTGTAAAATATAACTAAAAGTTATACTTTAAAGACAAACATGTATTTTACATAATGTAAACGCCGTTTTATAATTAAATTGATGAAAGTCAAATTTAATATAGAATGGAGAAATTAATGTGATAACAAATTTTTCACTAAACGATAATACACAAGAAGAAATATTGAAACACTTAAAAATAACATCACATTTATTGAGTAAAGTTGGGACGAAATTATCTAACAAGCCGAAAGAAAGCCAGATATATGCTATGCCTGATTTAGGTATAGCACAAAATGGAACAAGAATGCTGGGAGGTTTTTACACAGGCGCCTGTTATATTTGGGATTCTGATGTCCCATTTATTCCAGTTGATGCTACAGTTAATGTTTGTGGTACGGCGGTTTATAGATTGAAAAGAAAAATTAGTCCGGAAGAATTTAAACAAAGATTAGATGGCGTAATGGAAAATAGAGAAACATATTTACAATATGTAAAAACACGTTTGCCATCTCAAATATTAGATTCTATTGATGTGAATGATAAAAGCAAATTTTTTTGGAATTATAATGTGGGAAATCATTTTGTAATACTTGCAGAGCAAAATGAAGAAAATTCAGAACTTTCAGCAGGACAATATATGATAGTTCATGCTTCAGCAATAGAATTAAAAAAAGATAATTTAAAATATGGTTTATATCCTGTACCGACAAATTGGTATTATGATGATATTCAAACTGAATACGATACAGAAAGTAATAGATATTTACGATATATTTCTGGAGAAAAAGCAGTTAAATTTTACCAATTAGCGCAATTGCTACAAATAATAAATAAAGATAGAAATAGATATTTTTGCAAAAGAGTTTTAGGAGATTTAGCTGATAAGGAAATAATTAATATGAGCCATTATGGTATGCCAGCTAATAATGCAGTATGTGTAGGTTGCCAATGGGAACAAAAAGACTTTACTTTATTAACAGCACCAGGAAATGATATATTTTTAGTCCATCCAGATATATCTTCAAATAATACTATACAATTAGGTGATAAAAGTATAACTTTAACGCCTCATGGTTGTGGAGTTAGATTGAATAATCCAACAGATAGTATAAACTATTGTAAGGATGGTATAACAATAGGTGGAAAATACTTTAGAAGTGGACAAAGCATAGATATTGGAAAAGACGTTTCAGTAAGAACATTGAATATGAGTTCTGAGCAATTAAAAGAGCATATAGATGCTATTTTAAAAAAATGTCCAGGGAAAATCTATGGGCAAATGCATCAACTGTTTGCTAGAACAAAACATGGTGACTTTTATTATAGTAAACGAGAAAATGGCATAGGAGAAAGATAATTATGCCAATATTAATATTTATTAGGCATGCTGAAACGAATTTTAACAGAAATGGAATATTTGCAGGAAGAATTGATTGCAATATAACTAAAGATGGATTTGAAAAAGCAAAAGAGTTATTTAGAAAAGAGCAAAAACAGTTCGATTATATATATTGTTCGCCTTTGAAACGAACGAAGCAAACCTTAGAGGCTATTATACCAGGGAGTGTACCAATTGTTGATGAAAGAATAATTGAAATTTCTATTGGAGAATGGGAAGGAAAAAAGAAAGATAGTATTGATAAAAATTTGCTTGCTTTGTATAGAGCCGGACAGTATACTCCGCCAAGAGCAGAAACAACATCACAAGTTGATAAAAGAGTTTGTAGTTTTGTAAAAAGTTTATTTGAAAATTATCATGCTGATGAAAAAATTCTAATAGTAACTCATAATGGTGTTATGCGTTCTATAAAAAGAAATTTTTTAAATGAATATAGCAATATAATGTCAAAAAATTTAGGAAGCATTGTTTTAACCGAAGAAAATTTAAAATATTATGAACAAAAGAAAGAAAAAATACAAGATTCAAGATAAAATATTATAAAATTGCAAATAAAATAACATAGCAAAAAAAATAAAACCTTATATCAAAAGATATAAGGCTTTTCTATGGTAGCGAAGGGGAGATTCGAACTCTCGACACCGCGGGTATGAACCGCGTGCTCTAGCCAACTGAGCTACTTCGCCATGACCATGTAACGTCATTATTATACCCAGTTTTTTCATGTTTGTCAAGAGTTTTTCAAACATTAATCAAAATTTCCAGTGATTAATTCCAAAATTTTAGGATAAATAATAGAAGCATTTTCTTTCCAGTTATCGGCAATAAACTTTGCATGTTCATTAGAACCAGCAAAAGTTCTAACTTCAAAAATAGTTTTATTATTTTCAACAATTTTACATTTTACGGTATAAGAATTTTCATTTTCTGGGATATATTCTGTTATTATAGAATCTTCGCTAATAATATTATTAAATTCATTTTTTAAAATATTATCCATTTTCAATTTTATTATTCCTGGCAGAACATCAATTGTTAAATCTAACGAATTTTTACCTTCAGAAGTTAATCTATAAAGAACTTGTTGAGTAGTTACATCTTCTTCTTTTGCATAAGTTTGAACAAGATTTGAATCCACAAGGTCAGCTAAAAGTTGTTTAAAATAAAAATAATTAATATTATTTACCGGAGAGATTAGCTTAAATAAATCACTTTCTGTTATGTCGCGTTTAGCATTGTCGAGAGCATATAGCATTAAAACTTTATTTTGTGCCAAACTATTATTTATGTTATCATCCATAGTAATTCCTCCTTACATTAATTTCTAAGGCATTATATCACAAAGAATACATAATGTAAACATCTATTAGTTGATATTTTTCCAAATTTATAGTAAAATACTGGAAGCAAAAAGTAAAAAGGAGGGCTAAATGAAAGAAAAAAAGAATAAAAAAATTTTAATTGTAATTTTTTTAATTGCATTAATATTAGACCAAATTAGTAAAATTATTGCATATAAAAATGGGTGGAATATAAGTAGTGAAGCTTCAAACAATGGATATAATATAGTAATTACATTAATAATAGTTTTAATGTTAATAAGATATATATCAAATGATAATACATTTATAAAATTAGATACAAAAATAATATTAACACTTGCAATATCTGGTGCAATTGGAAATTTAATTGACAGGATATGGAACCAAAATGTTATTATTTTTATAGACTTGGGCAAATCAATTCATTTAAATTTTGCATATATTTATGTATTAATAGCATGGATAGGATTTGCTGCAATTTTAACGAGAAATACGATGGTAATAATAAAAAATAGAAAAAAGGTGAAAGAAAATGGATATAAAAAAAATAGTAGTAAATGAAGAAAATGTTGGAAAAAGGATTGATAGCTTTATACCAATGGTACAAGAAGATATTTCAAGAAGTATGGTTCAAAAATTAATCGAAGATGAAAATATAAAAATTAATGGCCAGAAAACGAAACATTCATATAAACTTAAATTGAATGATGAAATCGAAATAGTTATACCAAAAGCAAAAGAAATTGATTTAAAGGTTCAAGACATTCCATTAGATGTAATTTATGAAGATGACGACATTATAGTAATAAATAAACCAAAGGGAATGGTCGTTCATCCAGCAAATGGAAACCCTGACGGAACTCTTGTAAATGCTGTAATGAATTTATGTAAAGATTCCCTTTCTGGGATAGGTGGAGAAATAAGGCCAGGGATAGTTCATAGACTTGATAAAGATACATCTGGCGCTATAATTGTTGCAAAAAACGATAAAGCACATATTAATTTAAGTCAAATGCTTAAAAATCATGAAATAAAAAAGACATATTTAGCACTGGTGAGGGGAGTTATAAAAGAAAATGAAGCAACAATAAATATGCCAATAGGAAGAAGCACTAAAGATAGGAAGAAAATGGATGTGGATAAAAATGGAAAAGAAGCGATTACACATTTTAAAGTTTTGGGAAGATATAAAAACAAATATACTTTACTACAAATCAATCTTGAAACAGGAAGAACCCACCAAATAAGAGTACATTTATCACATATTGGCTATCCAATAATTGGTGATGAAGTATATTCAAATGGAAAAAATGAATGGGATGTAAGTGGGCAATGTTTGCATGCATGGAAGCTAGAATTTAACCATCCTATAACTGGAAAAAAATTAAGCCTAGAAGCAGAAATTCCAGAGTATTTAAAAAATATAATAAAAGAATTAGAGAGGACGAAATAAATGGAAGAAATGAGATTACAAAAATATTTAGCATCATGTGGTGTCGCATCAAGAAGAAAGTGCGAAGAATTAATTTTAAATGGAAAGATAGAAGTAAATGGAAGCACTGTATTTGAACTAGGAACAAAGGTTAATCCAGATAAAGATGAGGTAAAATATAATGGAAAAGTAGTTAAATTAGAAGATGAGAAAATTTATATTTTATTAAATAAACCTATTGGATATGTAACAACAGCAAAAGAGCAATTTGGTAGAGATATGGTACTTGACCTAGTTAAAGTAAATAAAAGGATTGTCCCAGTTGGAAGGTTAGATATGTACACATCTGGAGCATTAATCTTAACAAACGACGGAGATTTTGTTAATAAACTTACACATCCCAGCCATGAAATTGACAAAACCTACAATGTAACCTTGAAAGGAATTATATCGAAAGAAGAGATTGAAAAGTTACAAAATGGTGTCGAAATAGATGATGGTTATGTTACAAAGCCTGCTAAGGTTAAGATTTTGAAGATTGATGAGGAGAAGAAAATATCAAGAATTCAAATTACAATTCATGAGGGAAAAAATAGACAAGTTAGAAAAATGTGTGAAGCTGTTGGAAAAAGAGTTTTGGCTTTACATAGATGTAAGATTGGGACTTTAGATGTGAAAGATTTGAAACTCGGTGAGTGGAGATATTTGAGTAAGAAAGAGGTTGAGAGCTTTAGATAGGAAAAGTTTGGTGAATTAGTTGGAAAAAAATGGATGATGGGGATTTGACAGATATAATGAAAAGGAGTATAATATTCTTATCTAGGACAATGAGCCTAGGAAAAGGAGGACAAAACAAAATATGAAATTACGAGTAATGTATTTAGGCAATGCAAATGTAACAGTCCGTGACAGCAAGGAAGGATGGTTAATCGAAAGGACAAGCGAAGATGAGGGAGTTATGCTTCTTAAGAAGCTCGACAAAGAGCCATCAGTAAATATGCTTCGGGAAGTATTGAAACAGTATTATCCGGATGTGGATCTGGTGCTTCGCCAAGAAGAGGACTAACATCGAAAAGGGGGGCTACTATAGCCTCTCTTTTTTACGTCCCAAATACCCAACTCAAAAGAAATTCAAAAAAAAAATCAACTTTTTTTCAAAAAACTATTGCAAAATAAATAGAAGTGTATTAAAATTTAATCGAAGTGGAAAAAAGTGGTACAAAGTGGGGTGAAAATTAACAATGTTGATGGGTGAATACGAACATACCTTGGATGCAAAAGGCAGAATATCGATGCCAGCAAAACTAAGGAAAGATATGGGAGAAACATTTATCTTAACAAAAGGATTAGATGGGTGTTTATTTGCTTTTTCACAAGAAGAATGGTTAAATTTCGAAACAAAATTAAAAGCATTACCACTATCAGACAAAAATGCAAGAAACTTTGTAAGATTTTTCTTAGCAGGAGCCACAGAATGCGAAATAGATAAGCAAGGAAGATTTCTAATTCCAACAAATCTAAGAGTAGCAGCATCATTAGAAAAAGAAGCTGTAATAATAGGAGTTGGGACAAGATTAGAAATATGGGACAAATCTATTTGGAAATCAAAAGATGAAGAAATTTCAGCGGAAGAAATAGCTAAAAATTTAACAATGTTAGGTATATAATCTTTTCGTAAAGAAAAGTTTATATAATAATCAAAAAACTGAACAAAATTCAGGGGAATTGATTATGTTAAAAACAAAAGAAAAATAAACATAAGATAAAAATGCAAAAGAAAAAATGTAGAAAACAAAAGATAAAATTATCAAGAACAAAGGAGAAAACTTTAAAAGTCAAGATACATATAAAAAATATACAAAAGAATATCCCTATTTCATGCAAAAGAAAAAGCAAGCAAAAGAAAAAAGTACCAAAGTAAAAGCAATACAAAAGATGTGTACAAACTTAAGATGAAAATCAAAAGAAAAATGTACATAAGAAATTTTATAAACATAAGAAATAAAAAGCAGCTGGTATTTTTGAAAATTACTAGCTGCTTAAAATATATAGAAAGGAGCCTTATTGATAAAAAAATTAATAAGGAAAAAAGTGGAGTTTAAGCATAAGCCAGTATTATTAAATGAATGTATAGAGGGACTAAATATAAAAAAAGATGGAATCTATGTAGATGGAACACTTGGAGGAGCTGGACATAGCAAAGAAATTTTAAAGAGACTAGATTCACAAAAAGGAATGTTAATAGGAATTGACAGGGATGAAGAAGCTTTAAATGCGGCAAAGCAAAATTTAGCAGAATATCCAAATGTTAAATATATACATGGAAACCATGATGACATAAAAGAAATTTTAACCAAGCTAAATATAGAAGAAGTTGATGGAATATTGTTAGACTTGGGAGTTTCATCATATCAACTAGATGAAAAAAATAGAGGATTTAGTTATTTAGGTTCAAATGAACTTGATATGAGAATGGACAAAACTCAAAGATTAACAGCAATGGAAGTTGTAAATAATTACAATGAAGAACATCTAGCAAGTATAATTTTTGAGTATGGAGAAGAAAGATTTTCAAGAAATATAGCAAGAAACATATGTATTGAAAGAAGAAAAAAGAAAATAGAAACAACAGATGAACTTGTAAAAATAATTGAAAAATCAATTCCAAGGTTAAATCCGAAAGAGGGACATCCAGCAAAGAGAACATTTCAAGCAATTAGAATAGAAGTAAATAATGAAATAAAGCCACTTGAAGAAACAATTAGTAAATCAATTGAAGCTTTAAAAAGTGGAGGAAGGTTATGTGTAATAACATTTCATTCCTTAGAAGATAGGGCTGTGAAACAGGCAATGAATAGAGCAAAAGGAATGTGTACATGCCCAAAAGACATACCATATTGTGTATGTGGAGCAAAAGAACTAGGAAAAGTAATAACGAAAAAGCCTATTGTGGCAAGCAAAGAAGAACAAGAGGAAAACTCAAGGTCAAAAAGTGCTAAGCTACGAATTTTTGAAAAAGAATAAAAAGGATAAATATACGAGAAAGAAAAGAGGTGAAACAATATAACTTATGGATAGGTTTAACTATGAGTATGGAACAACACCAAAAAAACTAAAACCAGACTATGATTTAAATAGAATAAAGAAAACAAAAGAAGAAATAAAAAGACAAGAAAAAATAAATGAAAAACAGAAAAAAGATGCTTTAAAACTAGAAAAAAAGAAACATAATGAAAATGTAGCTTTTGTTTTGGCAATATTTTTAATACTACTTACCGTAAGTTATAGAAGTTCACTAATAACTGAGAGGTTTAATGAGATTCAAAGTTCAAAGGAAAAATTAGCGGCACTACAAAAAACAAACGGACAATTAGAAGTAAGCATAGAAACAAGTTTAAATTTAAGCAATGTGAAAAATGCAGCAAAAGATAAGCTTGGAATGCAAGAACTTGATAATAGTCAAAAAGTTTATGTATCATTAGATAAAAAAGACTATGTTGAGGGTTCTGTAGAAGATATTGATATAACAAAGGATACAGATTCATCAGATACTACATGGTACAAAAAAATTTTAAATAAGATATTAGGAAAATAAACAATCATCAAAAAAGGTGGTTGTTTTTTTCTATTTCTGATAAAAGGTGAATATAATATAAAAAATGAGCAGAAAGAAGCTAGGTCAATTCGTCATTGTACTTAAAAGAACCGGTCCCAAAAGAACAAAAAAGGAGAGATTATGCAAACAATAAATTTGAAAAACAAAAAGAAAATGCGAAATACACTTTTTATAACATTTATAATATTAACATTATTATTATCAAGAATATTCTATATAGAATTTATTCAAGGAAAAGATTTACAGGTGTTGGCATATGAACAGCAAGTACAAAAAAGAGCTGTAAATCCCAAAAGAGGGACGATATTTGATTCATCAGAAAAGTATACCCTAGCAGTAAGTAGTACAGCATATACTGTTAGTGTAAATCCAACAAATATTCCTAGTGACCAAAAAGAGAAAATAGCAAAAAAATTAACAGAAATATTTGATTTAAATTATGAAACCGTGTTAAAAAAAATAAGTAAAAGAAGCTCTATTGAAACTATAGTAAAGAAAATTGAAAAAGATAAAGCAGATATTTTAAGAAAATGGCTATTAGAAAATGATATAGATACGGGTGTAAATATTGACGAAGATAGTAAAAGATATTATCCGTATAGTAATTTAGCATCTCAGGTAATAGGATTTTGTGGAGGAGATAATCAAGGTTTAGACGGAGTTGAAGCTAAATATAATGATATTTTATCCGGAAAAGCAGGGTCTATTTCTAGAACAACAGATGCAACAGGTGAAGAATTAGGAACAGATGGAGAAGTTTATACCCCGGCTATTAATGGGGATGATATTGTACTTTCAATTGATATGACAATTCAATCAATTGCCGAAAAGTATTTAGCTGAAGCTTGTATCGACAATGTTTGTACAGATGGAGGAAATATTGTTATTATGAACCCTAAAACAGGAGATATTCTGGCAATGGCAACATATCCATCATACAATTTAAATGAACCATATACTATAAATAATGAAGAACTTAAAAGTAATTGGGATAATATGGAACAAAGTGAAAAGTCTAAGAACTTACAAGGAATGTGGAGAAATAAAGCAATTTCTGATACATATGAGCCTGGTTCAGTTTTTAAGTTAATAACAGCATCTAGTGCATTAGAAGAGGGAATAACTGATACAGATAGAAGTGGAGAATTCACGTGTACTGGGTCAATCACAGTTGCCGGGGCACGTATAAAGTGTTGGAGATATTATAGGCCTCATGGAGGGGAGTCTTTAAGACAAGGACTTATGAATTCTTGTAATCCAGTTTTTATTGGATTGGGGCAAAAGCTTGGTGTTGATACTTATTTTAAATATTTAAATAAATTTGGTTTGCTTTCAAAAACTGGTGTGATGCTTCCAGGTGAAGCAAATAGCATTTTTATAGCTCAAAATAAGTGCGGTCCAGTAGAACTTGCAACTATTAGTTTTGGGCAAAGATTTGAAATAACGCCTATCCAATTAGTTACAGCAATTTCTAGTATTGCAAATGGAGGAAATTTGCTGGTACCAAGGATTGTTAAGGCTAAAATTAATTCTGAAACTGGAGAAAAAACAGAATTTCCAGTGCAAAATAGAGGAGAAGTTATTTCTAAAGAAACGTCTGAAAAGGTTTTAAGTATGATGGAATCTGTTGTTTCTGAGGGAACAGGAAAAAATGCTAGAGTTGAAGGGTTTAGAATAGGTGGAAAGACAGGAACTTCTGAGGATGGAGTAAATACTGGAAAATATGTTACTTCTTTTTGCCGGAGTAGCTCCAATTGATGATCCACAGGTTGTGGTTTTGGTAACTCTTTATAATCCTACTGGCGAGGGAGGTCACCAAGGAGGTGGAGTTGCAGCTCCTGTTGGAGGACAGATTTTTAGTGAGGTTTTGCCTTATTTGGAAGTTACACAAGGAAATGAAGAAGTGGTTAATTTTGATTTGGAAGCCCCCAGATAATATATCTGGGGGCTTTTTTAAAAGAACAAAATTTTAATCAAAATTAATTTCCGGAACCGTTTTGGAATTCTCATCGGCTTCAAAATATTGGAGTGTAGAATAGCCTTTGGTTTTTGCTACGATACTGGTTGGAAATCTTTGGACAGCGGTATTATATGTTTTAACTTTTTCATTATAATACTGTCTTGCCACTGCAATTCTATTTTCCGTTCCAGCAAGTTCGTCTTGCAATGCAATAAATTGCTCGCTTGACTGAAGCTTTGGATAATTTTCTGAAATTGCAAGTAATTTGCTAATGGAGGAATTTAAAGTATCATTGGCTTCAATCATACTTTCAATATCCCCAGTTTCGATACTTCGGACAAGTTTTGATCTTGCATCAGAAATTTCTGAATATATTTTTTCCTCATGTGCTGCATAACCTTTTACGGTTGCGACAAAATTTGGAATGAGGTCACTCCGTCTTTGAAGCGTTGTTTCTATTTGAGATTTTTGCATCTCAACGTCTTCTTTCAAAGACATCAAGTGGTTTTGAGTGCTCAAAAACCAGAATGAAGTTAGTAAAATAGCACCACTGATGCAAAGCAACACTGCTGTGCTGATACCTGCGAATATTTTTGTTAAACTTTTCATTGTAATACCTCCTAATGTTTTTGATTGTTTAATGTGTCAAATTACAATTTAATATAACAGCTATCGTGAAGCTCCACCACCTCCAGAAAAACCTCCACCAAATCTACCTCCAGAGGAACCGTGCGAAGAAGAACCATAAAATCTTCCTCCGGATGGACCGTCATCATCGCTAAAAATAACAGCAATAGCTATTACTAAAACGATGAATATAATGATCCATCCCCATAAAGGTAAATTATCAGAATTATTTTCAATAGGAAAATCTCCTTCTATACCTTGAATATCAATATCATATTCTTTAGCAATGACAGTTAAAATGGCCTTAACTGTCATTTCGGTTGCTTTGGAGTATTCATCATCTTCTCGGTATGGGACAAAATATTGATCAAGAATGCGACCACATTTAGAGTCATTTAGACAGCTTTCTAACCCTCTGCCGATTTCAAGTCTAACTTTATTATCGGACCGTGAGAATAAAAGCAATATGCCATTGTCTTGATCTTTTTTTCCTATTCCTAAAGTATTGAACAAGTTATTTGCATAACTTTCAATACTTATGTTGAGCAAACTTTTAACGGAGATAACCGCGAACTCTGTGCCGGTTTTCTTCTCAAGGTCAATCAACATTTTATTGAGATTTTTTTCTACATCATCATTAATGACGTTATCTTCATCATAGATGTAGACATTTTTCTCAATTTGTGGAATTGGAATTTCTTTTGATGTACATCCAGTGAATATACAGCAAAAAACAACAAGTAACATCATACAAGAAATTATCCGTTTTTTTCTCATATTTTTTCATCCTTTCTTTTTTTCAGATTACAATCTGAGTATTTGTATTGCACGAATACAATACTAGTTAGAAAATTAATCAAGTTTTAAAATCCTCTTGAAGCTCCACCACCGCCTGAATGTCCGCCAAATCCACCATGATGTCCGCCAGAGTGTGAACTACTTCCAAAACTAGAATGACTGCGACGTCTTCTGTCTTCTTCTTTACGTCTTCTGCGGAATTCAGCTTCTTCCTCTTCTTTTTTACGTTTTCTACGACGTTCTGCTTCTTCCTCTTCTTTTTTCATTTTATCATAATTTTGTTTTAAAAGAAGAGATTCATCGTACAGTAGTTTTAACTTATTTATATCTGACTGTACATATCCCTGTTGCCTCTGATTTAAGTTCAAATACATATTTCTGGCTTTTTCAAGCTCAGAAATAATATCTTTACTTGCCGGTAAATTTATTATTTTTTGAATAACTAAATCTACTTCTTTTGCAACGGAAATATCCATTTGACGAATTTCTTCCTCAATCATTTTGGTAACTTCATTATCAGCAGTTGGATACAAAATTTGAACTTTTTCGTATCTGCCTAATAAGTCGTTATATTTATCACTGATACTTTGATAATTTGAAAATAATCTATTTTTTTCTTTACACAAATTATCAATTTTTGATTGAAGAAAGCTAATCTCTTGAATTTTTGCATTTTTTTCTTCAACACATATTTTTAGTTGTGCTGAGAGTAAATCGATTTCACGCTGTTTTTTACTATTTTTACGACCGAGAATTGCAGCTAGTTGAACTAGTACAAAACCAATTATAAAACCAATGCCTAAATGAAGAAAAAAGTTCGTATTAAAATGATTTTCTACTTTTTTAGTAGAAACAGAAGTTTGAAGATTTTTAGATTCCATTTCAAAGCTTGTAACCGCTTGACTTGTTTGGAGATCTTTTTCGACGTCAGTAGTGATTTGGCTTATTAAAGCTTCCTGAAGATTTATAAGTCCATCGTTAAACTTATTTTCCCTTAAAAAAGGAATGGCATATTTGTCTATAAATCTGCCTGCCTTTGAATCAGGAATATAGGCTTCCATTGCTTTTCCAACTTCTATTCTAATTTGTCTGTCGCCTGTAGATAGAAGAATTAGAAGTCCCATATCGTCTTTTCCTATGCCATATAAATTATACATTTCTAAAGCATAGTTTTCAATGGTATTACCATCAAGAGATACGACAGTTGTTACGACGACTTGAATACCATCATTAGATAATTTTACAGCATTATCCATGAGCCGAGCTTTTTCTTCCTCTGAAAAAACATTTGCAAAATCGTTGACGTAGAAATCGGATGTTGCGGCTGGAATGTTACTTTCGGCAAATGTTAATGACGAAAATAATAATCCTAAAATAAAAGTTACTACAGCAATAAAACTTTTGATTGATTTTCTCATAAAAAATCCTCCTAAATATTTTTTGATGTATATTGCTATCTATGTAAAACCAAAAGTGAGGATTTTCCTCTCACTATTTAGTGAATATAGGAAATAAGCAACAAAAAAGCAATTGCTTATATAGGAATATTATACCATGTTTACATAAGAAAAGCAACTTTAATATAAAATAAGTAGTAATATACATAAAGTATAGAAATTTATATAGAAATGTGATACAATAGCCAACAATAAAATGAAGAAAAGGAAATATTTATGAATGTATTGTTAATTAATCCGCCAAACATACCATTTTCGGAGCAAAAATTATTAATAGAGCCAATAGATGTAATAACTTTAGGAACGTATTTACAAGAATTAGGACATAAAGTAAAGTTTTTGGATATGGATTGTAAAAAATTAGAGTGTAGTGAGTTAACTAAATATATAGAAAACAAATTTATGCCAAAAGTAGTTATTGTTTCATATGATTATCATATACCATTGCATACGCAAAAAGCGTTAGAAAACATTTCTGAAATATGTAAAAAATTGAAAAAATATAATATAAAAATAATTATGATAGGAAAAACAGTGACATACAATCCTAAAATAATAGACAGTATAAATTTTGATATTGGAATTATTGGAGAAACAGAAAACACCATAAAAGATATTTTGAAAATAGATATTAGTAATATAGAAGAAGTATCTAAAATAAATGGAATTGTTTTCAAAAATAATAATAAAATTGTAATTAATCAGCCTAAAAAAGAAAATTATAATTTAGACAAATTACCAATTCCAAATAGAGAATTAGCAGATTTAAAAGATTACATAGATATAAGAAGTATATTAACTAGTAGAGGATGTATAAATAAATGTGATTTTTGTCCTACGTATAATTACTGGGGAAAATGGAGAGGAAAAAGCGCAGAAAATGTAGTGAAAGAAATAGAATATTTAATTCATAATTATAATACCAAAAAGATAATATTTTTGGATGATAATGCAACTGTAAATAGGAAAAGAATGCAAGATATAAGCAATATTATCATAGAAAGAAAAATAAAGATAAAACTAGGATGTCTTGCGAGTATAAATACTTATGATAGAAGTACATTCGAATTAATGTATAAAGCTGGGTTTAGATGGGTTCACTTTGGAATAGAATCAGGAAGTCAAAAAGTATTAGAAAATAATAATAAAAACTTTAAAGTGAATTATGCCAAAAAAGTTATAAAAGAAGTAAAGCAAATTGGTTTTAGAGTAAGAACAAGTTTTATATTTGATTTGCCCACAACAACAAAAGAAGATATGAAAAAAACAATAGAATTTATACTAGAAACGGAACCAGATGAAATAAGAGGACATTTTTTAGCTTTAAGATTAGGAACAGCTATATATGATAAATTATCAAAAGAAAAAGAGTTACCTATACAGTATATACATAGCAACAAACCATTGTTAGAAAATGAAAAATATACTAATTTTGAAATGTTACAGGACATTAATGTTTTAATAAATATGCTGAAAGAAAAAGATTATAAAATTGTTGAAAATGTAAATGAATGGGAAGATTTAGAAAAGCTAAGAAACAAAGAAGGAAAAATTAAATTTTTATCATTTTGTCCTTCAAAATATGGAATAGATTGGGGCGAATAAGTGAAAAAAGTAATTGGAATAACAGGTTCAATTGGAAGCGGAAAAAGTTATGCTGTAAGTATTTTTAAAAAGATATGTAAAGAAAAAAAAATAAATTCCATCTTTTTAGATGTAGATGATATTAGAAGAGAAATATTAAATAAAGCCAATATAGATAGAGATTTGCTAAATAAAAAGATATATAATGATAAAGAGGCAATGAAAGAATATAAAGAATTTATAAATCCTCAAATCAAGAAATACCTGAAAGAACAAATAGATAATTATAATGGATATATATTTATAGAATGGGCATTGCTTTTAGAAGACAGACTATATGATATAGTAGATAATATAATAATGATTTATTGTAAAGAAAATATACAAATGAAAAGATTAGAAGAGGGAGATTTAGGAAAAGAAGCAATTATGAAAAGACTAAAAATGCAATTGACAAATGAGCAAAAAATAAATAAAATAAAGCAGTTAAAAAAGGATTTCTTTTTGATAGACACAAGTTATAATCCAAAAGAAAATAAATATGAAGAGCTTTTAAAGAAAGAAGGGATTATATGAATAGATATCCATTTTGCATATTTAGAATACCAGAAAACGGTGGTAGGGTTTTATGGGAAATAACAAATACATGTAATTATCATTGTAGTTATTGCGTATTCAGTAGTGAATTTAAAAAATATGAAAATGAATTAACAACAGATGAGGTAAAAAGAGTAATAAAAGAGTTAAAAGAAAATAATTTTATATACATAAAATTTACAGGAGGAGAGCCATTTACTAGAAAAGATATGATAGAAATACTAAAATATTCAAATGAATTAGGTTTTGAAATGGACATATCGACAAATGCTTCTTTAATTACAGAGAAAATCGCAAAAGAACTTAAAGATATAAATTTGCAAATGGTACATGTTAGTTTAGACGGAAATGATAAAATATCTCATGAATATGTACGAGGAGAAAATACATTTGAAAAAACATTGAGAGGAATTAAATTTTTGACTAATAATGGTGTTTATACAAGAATTGGAACTGTAATATATAGAGAGAATGAAAATAAATTAGAAGAAATAGTAAAATTAGCTATAGAATTAAATGCAGATGAAATTATATTTTCATTTATGGAAGCAGTAGGAAGACTAAATGGAAATGAAACAATTATTTCTAAAAGGACAATAGAAAGTGTAAAAGAAGAATTAGAAAAAATGGCTATAAAGTATAAAGAGCGAATACAAGTTAAGTATAGTTTTTCGGAAAATAAAACTACAGAAACAAATGAATATTGCCCAGGTGCCAATAAATTTTTATATATTAATAATTTAGGACAGGTATCACCATGTTCATGGATTACATCCAAGTATCCAGAGTATAAATCAAAATTAACATTAAAAAATAGTACATTTTCTGAAGTTATAAAATCAGAACCTATCCAGAAATATTTAGAATATATAGAAAAAAATCAGGGGAAGGGATGTCCAGTAAATAGGAGAAAATAATGGTTATAAAATATATAAATGAAAAAAAGCAAAAATTAGATTTAAAAGAAATAGATATAAATAACTTCAATGTTTTATCAACAATATACTCATTTACCACTGAAAACATTTCAGGATATTTTGATTATTTAAATTTTTTTAATAAAGATATATTAACAGTTGCAGCTTCTGGAGATCATATCATAAATGCTTTTTATAAAGGTGCTAAAGAAGTTTATGGATTTGATATAAATTATTTAGCATTAGTATTTACAGAACTAAAATTGGTTGCTTTACAAAATTTAGAGTTTGAAGAATTTTTAAAATTTTTTATGATAAATGAAGAAGATGATGTAAAAAAGAGCAGAAAAGTTTTAGATTATGATATATATGAAGAAAAAATAAAAAAATATTTATCAAAAAGTGGTTCTAAAATTTGGGATACAATATATCAAAATTTTAATAATAATGGATATGCTTTAAGAAATTCATATGTGTTTAATAATAAATATGATAATAATAAGTTGAAAATTAATTCGAATTTGTATTTAAGAAGTGAATTAGACTATAATATTGCAAAAAAAATGATGGCTGAAAAAGAAGTAACACTAATAAACTCTAATTACAGAGATATAAATGGATATAGCTTGCCATTTATAGAAAGTTGCGATATAATCCTGATGTCAAATATTAGTGATTATATTAAAGACATATACAAAAGAAAAACAAATTATTTAGAAGAATATATAAAGGAAATTACACGAAATTTCAAAAACAAAAATAATAAAATAGTTTGTGCATATTTTTATGATACTCAAAACCCTAAATATAGAAGCGAAATAGATAATCCTATTTTAAGAAAAAACATATTTAATAGGCTTGGTATTACATATATGGAAAAGAAGTTTAAAAGTGTAATGAACAATTGCACAGATGGTGTAATTATTATTTAAAGGAGGTTTTTTATGTCAGAATCAAGAGGAGGAGAGTCAAGGTCGTATTCATATTTAAGTTATACACCTAGTTATAGTAGAAGTTATAGTAGTAGTAGTTATGGAGAATCAAGAAAGGGTTGCGAGTCCAGAACTTCTAGTTGTACTTATTCATCAAATTATGATAACTCAAGAGAAAGTGAAGAAAGTGAAAAAAGTAAAAAAAGACAAAGAAAGAAAAAAACAAAAGAAACTGAAGAGATAAAAGAAGCAGAAGAAGTAAAAAAAGCAGAAGAAGTAAAAAAAGCAGAAGAAGTAAAAAAAGCAGAAGAAGTAAAAAAAGCAGAAGAAGTAAAAAAAGCA
>CAKPDO010000012.1 GCA_934148985.1 uncultured Clostridia bacterium | reverse complement strand
GCAAATAAGCTATTATGTGTTACTATAATTACTGTATTTTCTCCATTGTTTCCATCACATTGTTTTTTTAATAATTTTAAAACTTCAACACCTGTCTTAGAATCTAATGCTCCTGTTGGTTCATCACATAATAATAATTTTGGATTTTTTGCAATTGCTCTTGCAATTGAAACTCTTTGTTGCTCTCCTCCTGATAATTGATTTGGAAATTTGTTCATATGTTCCTCTAATCCAACTGCTTTTATAGCTTCTTTGCTATCATTTCCATTTTTTACTACATCTTTTATTAATTCAACATTTTCTAATACTGTAAGTGTTGGTAATATATTGTAAAATTGGAAAATAAATCCTATATTTTCTGCTCTATATTCACTCAATTGATTTTCATTGTATTTTGAAATTTCTTCTCCATCTATTTTTATACTTCCCATTGTTGGTGTATCCATTCCACCTATTAAATTTAATAAAGTTGATTTTCCTGCTCCTGATGGCCCAAGTATTACAACAAATTCTCCCTTTCCTATTGATAAATCAATGTTGTCTAAGGCTTTGAATTCCTTTTCTCCCGTATTATAAATTTTGCTTAAATTTTTTAATTCTACTATTTTTTCCATGTTTCCCCCTCCTATATGAAATCTTTTTCATATTCTTGCCCAATTATATATTTATATTTTGATAAAGTCAATATAATATGAAACTTTTTTCATGTTCTTGACAATATTTTTTTTAGGTTATATAATGGAATGAATTTTAGGAGGAACTATGAGTGAATATGAAATAAGGGAACCTATTCAAAAAAGGTCAATTGAGAAAAAAGAAAAAATCATTGAATCTGGTTTTGAGTTAATTTGTGAAAAAGGATATTATAATACAAATACAGCTGAAATAGCTAAAAATGCTGGCGTTTCTACTGGTATAGTTTATCAATATTTTAAGGATAAACATGATATTTTTATTGAGGCTTTGAAAAAATATGCTGACAATATTTTTTATCCTATGCTTAATATTCCAGCAAAAAATTTTAATAAAAATGATTTGCCAGAAATTATAAAAAAAATGATTGATAGCTTTGTTCAAAATCATAAACTTTCTAAGTCTGCTCATGAGGAAATTATGGCTATGGCTCATTTGGATGATGATGTTGCTTTTTATTTTCATAAAAGAGAAATGGAAATGACAGAGAAAATTTATGATTTATTGATAAAAAATGGATTTGAAAGTAAAGATTTGATGGAGAAATCCCATATTTGCATAGGTTTAATTGATAATTTATGTCATGAAATTGTTTATCATAAACATGAAAAGCTTAATTATGAGGTAATGACTGATGTTTGTATTGATTTAATTTTAGATATTTTTAAATAAAGATTAGCTAAAAGCTAATCTTTATTATTTTTTTGTTTTGCTCAATTTAAATATATCAACGTTTTTAGTCTTTCTTTAAAACAATTGTTATTATCTCCATATATCTTCATTAATATGTTTTGTTAAAGCCATTATAAAAGCATTTCTTGTCAAATCAATTCTCGATACTTCATTTTTAGTTAAGAAATTTATTCCACCTTTTCCTTTGCCTAGTTCTTTTCCGCTAAATATTTTATCCATTACTTTTCCTAACTCTGTTTTCTTTATTTCATCTACATATTTATCTGGAATTGGAAAACCTTGACTTATTCCCATACTTTGATATCCATTTGCATCTTCTATAACTGCTGCATTTATATCAATCCATTCTCCTAAAAGATTTGTAATTCCCGCTTCACTTGAAATGTAAAAATCTACTTTTATATTATTTTTTTTCGCATACTTCTTTAAATTTTTTACTCTGTTTTTTGCTCCAAGAAAAATTTCCTCATTTATTGGTTGTTCTCCCACATCAGAATTTACAGGTATTCCTTCGATTTCCACATTATCGAAATATAGTTCAAATGCTTGCCTTGCTCCCTCTATTTTACCTGGATTTTTTGTTCCTATTAATATTTTCATTTTCTTTCCTCCTTTAGGCTATATTTTTTTATATTTTCTGCTGTTGCAAAACCATTGGGTCCTTTTACCTTCTCAAGAAATATTATTCCATTTAAATGGTCACATTCATGCTGAATAAGTCTTGCAAAAAAGCCATCTAAATTTTTTGTTATTTTCTCACCATTTTCATTATAATAAGTTAATTCTATATTTTTGTATCTTTCTACTTTTCCTCTAATCGTTGGCACACTCATACATCCTTCATATTGTATATCTGTATCATCTGATAATTTTTTCCAAGTTGGGTTTATCATTGCTGTTATTGGTATTTCTTGTGCATTATCATATTTTATATTTTCTTTTTCAGCTCCTACTACAATAATCCTTTTATTTTCACCTATTTGAGGTGCAGCAATTCCTAATCCTGTTCCAAAATTCAAAGTTGCCTTTAAATCTTCTATAATATCCAATATATCTTTATTTATATTTTTTATATCAACTTTGTCACATTGTTTTTCAAGAATAGGGTCTCCTACTTCCCTTATTTTTAGAATCTTTCCCATATATTTCTACTTTCTTTATAAACCTGTACTTGCATTTTATCATAAAAAAATCAAAAAAGAAAGTCCTCTTAAGACCTTCTTTCACTTATTTACTATTAAATTCATCTCTAAATTAAAAATTTATTAACAGCACTTACATATATAACCAAATATGATATTGATATAAAAAATCCACCTAAAACATCACTTGTATAATGCACACCTAAAAAAATTCGGCTAATTCCAATAGAACATATCAATAAACTTAATAGTACAATAGAAATCCATTTAATATATTTATTTTTCACATATTTATAAATTAAATATATTAAATATCCATAAAAAGCCATGCTCACCATCGAATGGCCAGATGGGAAACTATAACCAGTTTCTTCAATTATTCTATATTCAGTTGGTCTAGGCCTTTGTAATACTCTTTTTAATAATTGGTTTAATACTGTAATTATTACTAAATTTGAAAAAATTGATAATCCAATTTTTTTATTTTTTATAAGTATAACTAGCACAACTGTCAATATTATTAAAAATATTGCTCCACCAAAATTAGTAATAAATTTTGCTATTGGGGTTGTAAAATCTGATATTAAAAATGTTGATATGATTTTATACCCTATTATATCTCCATTCATTATTTCTTTATGAAACACGTCTTCGGCCAATGCCAAAAATCCAACCAAACAAATAAATAATGTAATCCATTTTAAATTTTTGACAATAAATTCTTTTATTTTTTCTTTCACTTTATTATTCCTTTCTTTTTTGATATTTTATTTCTTGTTGTTAACACATATCCTTGTCCATCATGATATTCAGAAATCAACATAAACTCCTGTGGATTAGCTTCTTTTATTTTTATTTCTAAAGATATTATCTGTATTATATTTTTTTCGCAATTCTTTTTGATATTCTATTTCGTTTTTTTGGTATTTATCTAACAAATATTTTTTTGTATAATCATTATCATTTATGTATTTTATAAATAAATACGATAATATTACCATAGTTTCTTTATCTTTTATTTGAAATTGTATAGGAATATTTTTATTAAATTTAACATTATAATTTTCTTTATTCTTTATTATATATTTTTGTTTATCTTCTGGAAGTTTATTAAACATATTTAGTTCATTTAATATACTATAAATATTCGTCCAAACTATGCTATTCACATTATTTAACATAATCAATCTGCTCCTTCTTCTCTTTATCATCAAAAACTTTTTCAATTTCGTCAAAATCTGATGCTTTTATTTCAGATGCCATGCTTACTGTTGCAGCTTCCATCTTTTGTTGTGCTTCTAAAATTTTCAGCAAATCTTCTAAAGATGGATGCAATTTTTTTTCAATTTCTTCTTCACTAAATCCCAAAAATCGTAGCTGGTCTTCACCAGAGAATTCTGAAATTTCTCCCTCATCTACTGTCACAAACATATCGTGAGTTAATTCTCCACTTCCAGTTGAATTAAATTCTTCTAATGATGAACAACAATATTCTAATGGAAAACGTTCTAATTTTATATTATCTGCATCCCAAGTTAAATCACATAAATACTTCTTTCCATCTAATTTTACTGAATTCCATGCATGACCCGCATCATCTTTATATCCACACATTTTAGCAAATTCTTCTACACTCATTGTTTCCAACCCCAAACTTTCATCTAGAGCTATTCGTTCTGTATACCCCATTCGCTCAGCATATTTTTCAATATTTTCTGGATCTCTACCTATATAATCTGCCCTTATTCCAAACTCTCCTAGAATGTTTTTTAGTATATCTGCATATCCGGCACAAACAGCTTTTCCTTTTAATAATCCATCTTTCAAATTTCTACAAGTAATGCGCAAAACACTATCTTTTCTGCCTTCTTCTGTTACTGCATAATGATTATAATCTATCTTTTTTCCTAAAACATTATATACTTGCATAAAAATTTTCTTTTCTCTATTCTCATCTGAACTATCTGGTATTTCTATCTTTTCCTTAATTTCATCAATTTTTTGTCTTATTTGTAAAAAATCTTCTCGTGTGTAAGGCTCTTCTTGACAATCCGACTCACGATTTTCTTCATCAATAATTTGTACTTCTTCTATTTCTTGATGTTCTTCTAAAAAAGCAGTTGAAATATCCTTAGTTCCACTAATAATAAGTCTAATAAAATTTTTTTGCTTTTCATTCATTTTTATATAATCTTCTATTTTTAAAGTTTTTAAATTTTTTTGTATTCCATAATCATCTATAAATTTAAATATTTCATTTATTCTATTTTCTGGAATATCAATATTACTTAAATCTATTTTTTTATCTTTCATTGCAAATACAATCGAATTTAAATAAGGATGCTCATTAAATGCTATCTTTCCATGATGTTTATTTATTTCCTTTACCACATCATTTATACTTACATTATTCATGGGATTATTTCCAACATCGATTGCAAGGTTTTCACCTAATTGTGATAACATTGTAAAATCATTTATATTATTTTTTCCAAGTATAAGTAAATTCAAACTTTCCAATCTATTAAATAATTTTGCATCAACACTAGATAAATCTATCCCAGATATTTGTAAATTTATTAATTCTTTATTAATTTTTGATAAGAATGCTATATCTACTTTCAGAGGTTCATTTTCGCTTTCTGAATATAAAAAAAAACTATTTAACTGCATTTTTTCAAGAATTCTTCCTAATTCATCAAAAAAAGCTTTGCTTTCATCTTCTTTTATATCACTTATATCAATGCATAAAGAACTTATTTTTTTTAAATCCTTATTCGATATATTTCCTTTTTTTATTAATTCAATATGTCCTTCTTTTGCATCTTCATTATATAAATTTATTGCTTGATTTAATTTTTCAATTAATAATTTATTGCTTAATTTCATGCTCTTTTACCTCTTTTTTATTTATAAATTTCTAATTTGTTACTATAACTTAAAAACTTCTTTAAATTCTTCTTCTAAATATTCAATAACATCATATAGATTATCTACAGTTTTTAATGAAGCAATATCGTCCAGTTTACAATCAACCAAATAATCAACAATGATATACTTTTGCAATTTTGAATACCAGAACACATATCCTTGTCCATCATGATATTTAGAAATTAACATAAACCCCTGTGGAATTCTTCCAATTTCCCAGTCTTCCATCATATTTTTAAAGCTTATTGTTTTATCAATTATTTCATCAATATTCAATATATATGTGCCATTTCCAAAATAAATTCCATTTGTTTTCTTAAGTAAAATTTTATATTCTTCTGGAACAATAACGTTCAATTTTTTATAAATTTCATTCGAAAAATTTTCTATTCTTTCATCGTTTACTGCATCATAAACATCACAATAGTGTCCATAATTTATTATCCTCTCATAAATAGAATTTAATCTAAGCTCTAAATCAATATTTGTTTGTTTTATTTTTTTATTATCTTCGTGAATTTCATTATTTTTTAATATTTTATCTAAAAAACCCATTTTAATATTCCTTTCCTATAATTTACTGTTTATATTCTCCTATATCTTCTATTGCTCTCCTTGCATATATTATGTAAAGTGTTTAATAGAATAGTAAATTGTAATTTAATTAACTAATTCTATAATGACCTATAATATCATTACGATATTCTAAAATATCTTCTTCATAATATCTTTGATAAGGATTAGCATGATGAATTATAAAAGAAATACCTTTTTTATTCCTCTTATCAGATACTATACCAATATGATTTTTAAATACAACAATATCTCCACCTTGCCATTCTTTTATTTTATTAATATCATTTGTTAAAGCAATTGCATTATTGTCTAAATATACTTTTAAATTTTGTACTCTTCTAAAATCAATATTTTTATCTATAACATCAATATCATATAAATTTCTATTTGTTTTTATATGTTCATTTACTAAATTCATTAAATCATAACCTGCGCCTTTTAATCCAAATGCAACAACATCTGTACATACACCATATTCATCATTTGGATAACCCGTAGCATCATAATATTTACTTTTATATTTAGGATTTGTTTTTATATAATCCCTTACATTATTTAATATATCAGTTTGATCATCTATACCATCATTATCTTTATCAGTTTCACTTATATAAGTCTTAATATTAAAATCTTCATTAGTATATTTTTTATGTGGAATATAATTAAAACGATATAACGCATATAAAACAACAATTATTAATACTATTAAAAAATTTGTCACAATAATCAATATTTTCTTTTTCATAAATTCTCCATTTCAACAAATTACTATTTATCTTTTTTATATCATAAAAAAGATATTATACAGTTCTATTCCGAAAAAAATCATTTTTTTGGATAATTCGTAATATCGTTATCTCCATATTTTTTAAATTATAAAATAATTTTATTTTGTTAATTGATAACTTTGTTCTATCAATTCTTTTACCAACGTTTCATCTACATTTCCATCGACAATAATTGTATTCCAATGTTCTTTATTCATATGATATGCAGGTATTATATAATCATAAGTGTTCCTTAATATATCTGAATAACTTGGAATCGTTTTTACATTAAGATACAATTTCTCATTAACATTCATAAGTAACGCAAACCACTTTTTATTTTTGCTATGTTTCATTGTTACTGATTCAAAATCATCTGAAAACGGACAATCTTTGTATGTATCTTTTAATGTCAAGCAATATTTTATTATTTCTTCTTTGTTCATATTTCAATCCTTTATTCTATTATTTATTTGAATTATACCACAAAAATCATTAATATAACAAGAAAAATAAAAAAGAATTACACTTCAATTTTGTGTAACTCTCTTTTATCAATTTTTAATTTTGTGAAAAGAACATTCCAGATGTCATATCTAAATAATTTAATCCACTATATTCTGGATATTGAGCTTTTACTTTATTCTCAAAATCATTTGCATCTTTACTTTCTTTTGCAATTTTCTTTAAATCTTCTAAATAATCAATTTTTGTATCAACATCTTTCAATGTTTCTGGTGTATAATGACTTGATAATACTAAATTATATCCATTTTCTTTATATCTTTTTAATTGTGCAATTATTGCATTTGCATGTCCTTCTCCTGCAACTATTGAATGACAATCATGTCCTAACATGTGTGTATATACACATCCAATTTTTGGAAATTCAATTTCAATATTTTCCTCATGATATGTTATTTTTAATTCAAATCCTCCAATATTAACTTTTTCATCTGCTAAAACATCTGTTATTTCATGAAATTCTTTTGCAAATGCCCCATTAAATGACTTTTCAAAACCTGTTACTAAATTATGAATTGTTCCTTCTTTCATTGATTTTATTGTACCATTTGATGCATATCCTTTTACATTTTTAAATATTGTTCCTCCATTTGGATGGTCAGAAAATACCTTTCCAGCTATATTTTTATTTAAACCTTTCACATATTTTTCAAATTCTTCTAGATTATCATAAAATGCTGGAAATTCTATTAATAATACATTTTCTTTGTTTTCTAATATATAACTTTCGTCATTCATTAAATCATTTGTTTGATAACAATGTAATTTTATATCTCCAAAATTATAAATATCTATATATCCTTTTCCTAAATTAACTTTTGAAACTTCCATCTCTATCTACTCCTTATTATTATTTATTGAATTTAGTAGCTACTCTATTTTTTCAATTTCTATAGCTATTTTACTTTTTGTTTTTATTTTTGTAAAGTACGCACTTTTTTGTTTCATAGTTACTTAGAAGTAACTTTTTAGCTACTTCTAGATTTATAAAGAATATATTTTTTTAAAATTTTTATAGTATATATCGTTTTTGATATGTTACAGTCGTTTTGATACTATTGTTTATTTTATTGTGATATAGCATTTACTTTTTTCGTTAACTTTGTTATAATCTTTATAGAATGGAGTTGATTTATAATGAAACAAGAATTACCTACATGCCCTGTTGAAATTACAATGAGGCTTATTGATGATAAATGGAAAATTTTAATTATTAGAGATTTATTGATTGGCACTAAAAGATTTGGCGAACTTCGTAAATCTCTTACAGGTATTAGTCAAAAAGTTCTTACCAATAATTTAAGAGATATGGAAAAATCTGGCTTAGTCCATCGTGAAGTTTTTGCTGAAGTTCCACCAAGAGTTGAATATTCCCTTACAGATACTGGCTGGAGTTTGAAACCTGTTTTGGATTCTATGGTTCAATGGGGAAATAATTATCGCAAATTGCAAAAATAGCGGAATTAACCCGCTATTTTTTGTTTTAACTTTATTTTTTTACTTTTCACTTTATATTTCTTTTATAACTCTACAAGGATTTCCAACAGCTACACTATTTGATGGAATATCTTTATTTACAATACTTCCAGCACCTATTACAACATTATCTCCAATAGTTACACCTGGAAGTACAACTACATTTCCACCTATCCATACATTATTTCCTACTTTAATAGGCTTTGCATATTCTAATCCTTTATTTCTAGTTTCATAATTCAAAGGATGTCCTGCTGTATAAAAGCCGCAATTAGGTGCAATAAAAACATTATTTCCAAATTCTACTTTTGCACCATCTAATATTGTGCAATTATGATTCATGTAAAAATTTTCACCAATGAAAATATTGTAACCATAATCACACCAGAAATTCTGTTCAACTATTATTTGTTTTCCAGTCTTTGCAAATAATTTTTTTATTATTTTGTCTTTACCTTCAAAATCTGATGGTTTTAAGTTATTATATTCAAAACAAATATCTTTAGCTCTATATCTATCTTTTATTAATTCTTCATCATAGTTAGCATCATATAATTCTCCTGCTAACATTTTATCTTTTTCTGACATAACTGCTATACTCCTTCTTCAATTGTCTTATATTTATATTACTATTTCAAATTTAATTTTAGACCATCTTTAAAAGCTTAAATATCTATATAAGCATATTTACTTATTTTCATATTAACATAATCATCTATTTTCTTTTTTGCCTTAATTGACACATCATAGATTCTTCCATTTCTAGTCAAAGGATTTATATATCTTCTTTTAACTTTTTTGCTCACGCAAAACTTATCAGCCTTATATTCTTCACAATCTATAAAGTTATTACAATTCATAAATTTATTAAATAAATTCGAAATATTTTTATCTTTAGAATTTTTCATTAAATCAACTATTTGTGGTTCTGATAATTCATATATATCTTCTTTGGTAATGTATTTTTGGTTATACATCTTCTTTATAATATCTGCAAAGAAATACATCGTTATTATATCTTCTGTGCTAATCCACAATGGCCATAATTTGCTTGCCCCATCTATGAATTTTTCTGCCGTTTTTATTGATTTAAATCCTAATTCTTGAATATTATCTTCGTTTTCAATAATTTGTATATCTTCATATATTTCCTTTATTACTGATAAATCCCATACCTTTTTATAATATATACCATTCATAAATGTATATTCCAACCTGTCTGCTGACAATTTTGGTGTTTCATTATCTGCTATTGGATAAATTTTATAATCGCTTATTTCTTCTAATTGTATATTATCTCTTTTTAGTAAATTCATTATTTCTTTTGAATTTTTAATAACCTCTAGTGTTTGTTTTTCTGTTGATTCTTGTTTTTCTGCATCTCCATTTAAAAAATCCACACAATGCTTAAATGCTGGACTTGATATATCATGAAATAATCCAGCTATTGTTTGCTTCTTATCATGTGTAAAATTCCAAATAATCAGAGCAACTCCAACACTGTGTCTTAAAACGGAGTACATATCCTCATATATATTTTCTTTTCTCCAATATCCGCCACATATTTGATTAATACCATTTAATTTTTGCATTTCTGGTGTGTATATATAATCATTCAAAAATTTCGGAAATTCTCTTGAAAGTATGTTATAATATTTTTTTGTGTCCTCATTTTGTTCTTCTATATAATTTTTCATTTTTTCCTCCTAGTTTTTTATTTATATTATATATCTCTATGGTAGCTATTGGGCAAGAGTATTTGAAAATTTTCATAATTTTTTAAATATTTTTATCTATTATAATGCCGTACCTTTCTTTGGCACAAAATATTTGCTCATGTTTTTTCATACCTAAAATTTATCCTAAATATAAAAATTTTCTTTCAGTATTGGTAAAAAACTCTTCACCGATTTCTTCCAACTTTTCTTTACTTTTTAAGCATATATCTTTTAAACTCATGTCATTTACTAATTTATTCCACTCTTTTACATATATATTTCTTATAATAAAAATTCCAAATTCCAATGGTTCTACTACCTTATTTATTGGAATCCTTAGATTATTATCATTGCCTATATGAAAATGTGATATTGGATGAATTGTTTCTTTATATTCATTTAAATCATAATCATATCTTATCGAAACATAATTTTCCATGAATACATCTGTACTTTCTGCTTCATTATTTCCGAATATCAAATATGGACATTTATAATAAGCATATCTTAACTTCATTATATTTCGTCTTGTATCTTTTTCAATTGTAAATTGCATAATTGAATTATCTTTTAGTCTAAAATCATAATCTTTATTTTCCATTGCACAATCATAAATTTCTTTATAAGTTCCTTTTTGAGATACAGATAGAAACTCTTTAGAAAACTTATTTTTATCAAAAGAATTTTCTGGAATAGAATAATTCATTTCTCCAAATAAGTCTATTTGTTTTAGCAAATTAATCAAATTAAATTTTGAACCTCTTATTTTATTTTCGTTTGTAATCATTTTTTCCACCATTCATTGAATTTAACAACTCAAAAACCTTTTCTAAGTCTTCTGGTTTATATTTCTTTAGATTTTCAGCAGTTAGTTGATCAGTAATTTTATCTTTTAATTCTGAATTTTGTTTATAATTTAACTCACTTGCAATTTTATTTCTTGGTTTATAATTAAATATAAATTTATAATTGTTTTGTTTAACTTTTTCTATTTCATTTTTTAACCTTTTGTCTTCTATATCCATCCCTGTAACTGTTAGCCAAACCTTTGCTCTTGTAAATGCTGTAAATATTCTATTTCTCATTCCTCTATCATATGGATTATCTTCAAATGCGTCTGCTCCCACAACATAAACCGCTGCTGCTTCGTTTCCTTTAGCTTTATAAACGGTAGATAATGTTACACAGTTCTCTTTAGTAAATCCTTTATAAAAGTAATCTGCCGAAAGATTATTGCTCAATATTTGTTTTTGTGCCAACCTCTCAGAAATATATCTAAAATACGTTTTTGAATTCATATCATCTAAAGATATTACTATTATATCTTCTGGTTTTAATCCTTCATTTTTTATATCATTTTCTATATTGTTACATACAAAATCTATTTCATCATTAAACTTTTTGAAGCTTTCTATAGTTAAGCAATTAGTTACTTGGTTATTTCTAGGGCTATTTTTTTTCGGTCTAGATATTATCATTTCTTCGCCTTCTATACATTCTCCCTTTTCTACTACATATCCCATTTCTTCCCAAGACATTTTTTCTTCAAAGCATTGTATCAATTCATCATTATAAATTCCGAATCCTAGGGCATGCGCTATAACTAAAATTTCATATGGATTTCGATAACACTTTTCTAATATTATATCGTTAGAAATATCTGGCGTTTTCTGATTTAATCTGACCAAATCAATTCCGTTTGTTATATTTATTTTCAAACAAACTCATTGTATCTCTTATATTTACATCAAATATATTTTGGCATACATCATAAGCCCAGATAATACAATCATCTTTTGTAATTTCTCTGCACAACCAAAAAAACGATTTTGAAAAATCCTGAGCTTCGTCAATTATAACATAGTCATATTCCTTATTTATTTTTCCGTGCAAGCTTTCTAATAAATTATTGCATACATAATCAAACTTATTTGATCCAACTATTTCATTGAAATTAATAGGCTGAACTTTATTATTAAAACATGCATCCGTATATACTCCTGGTTGCGTAGCACCACCCCATGAATGTCTTATATGTATTTTATCTTTAAAATCTGGTGGCATACCATTTCCAATTTTCTTGTAAAATCTTGTTATTAATAGCTCTATATAATCATATAAACTTTTTGTATAAAATGTATATAAAATCTTTTTCTCGGGATATTTATAATGTAAATATGCGGCTTTCATACATAGCAATATAGTTTTTCCACTTCCAGCTAGTCCTCTTATTCTTTGTGGTCCTATAATATCAGTATAAGCGGCTTGGCTTTGTCTTGAATCCAACGTTGCTATTTCTTGTTCTATTTTATTTAATATATCTGCTTTAGTATTTTCTTTTTTTACTATTCTTTTTTCATGTTTTATTGTGGCATTAGAATTTTCAATTTCAGCTAATATTTCTCTATATTGTTCATTGCTGATTTCTTGCTCTTCAATAATTTTGTTTAAATCAGATATATTGTTTATAATCTCTATATTGCCATTTTTATGTTGTTCTATATCCAAATTATTAAACAATATTATTGTTTTAAAGTTAAATAATAATTCCCTGTTATTCTTTAATAATTGGCTATCGTTTTGAATAAATCTAGAATAAAAAATCTGATCAATTCTATTTGCTGTTCTTACAACATTTTCTATATTTTCATCGTTAATTATATCACTTGCTATAATATTTATTATTCCATACTTTTTACTTAGAATACATACTGTAGGCGATATCTTGTCTTCATCTAATCCTCCTGTTAGAAGTGGATAATTATAATATGCTATAGCATCTGAATATAAAATATTTTTCTCTAATTGTAAAAATATATCTTTTGCCAATTCATCAAAATAAAATTTTTCATCATATATCCTTTTTTCCATAAAACACCTCTTTCTTTTACTATCGTGAATGGTACTCTATCTATTATTCTGCTTTTTTCTCTACGGTATCACTTGTGCTAGTTCAATTGCCAACAGCGGAACTATTTGCTTCTTTTCAAAATTCGTTTCTTGACTGATACTTCTTTTTTCCCATTCTACTGAATCCAAATTATAGCCAGCATAATAAAAAGTAAAATAATCTAATTTTTTCCTTTTACAAACTGCAGCTATTACCGAACCCTCCATCTCAACACAAATAGCACCTTTATTTCTAAAATATTCAATTTTTTCTTTTGTTTCTCTGTAAAAAGCATCTATAGTCCAAGTTGCTCCTTCAACGTATTTAAATGAATGTTTATTTAAAATTTCAATAAATTTATTTCTATATTTATCAGATAATTCAATACTTTCTGAATCTGGTAAATAATGATAACTTACACCCTCATCCCTATATGCTTTATTTGGAATAATTATTTGACAATCATCTATATTTTTATCAAGCACTCCACAATTACCAAATATTATAAATTTTTTAACTCCGTTATAATTTAAATCTTCAATATCTGAACTTATCCAAGCCCCACTTACTCCAGCATTAAACAGTGTAAATTCTTTGTTATTATGTTTCATAATATAAACTGGCCTATGAAAATTGGCACCTCCAAAATAGCCTACTTTTTCGCAATTGAACTTTTCAACCATACTTTCTAATAATTTAATTGAAAATACTCCAATTGCTACTTGTGGTAAAACAACCTTTTCAACTCTTGTATCGTTTTTATCTCTAATTCCCTCAGATTTAATAAAACCTTCTTCATTACTATATTTTATCATCTACATCACATCCAATTTGTTTAAAATTATATTTTTTAATGTTAAGTAACTTTATTTGTTCATAAACTTCGTCCCAATTATAAACTCTTGGTATATCCACAGTTTCCATTTATTATTAAATCACCTTTATCATAGCGGTCTAATCCTCCTATAATATTTAAAAGTGTAGTTTTTCCTGAACCACTTGGTCCTAGAATTGCTACAAATTCATTATCTCGAAGATTTAAGCTCATATTATCAAGGGCTTTCTGTATTAAGTTTCCTGTTTTGTATTCTTTATGAATATTTTTGAGTTGTAACATTTTTGGGGTTCCTTTCTTATATTTTTCATATTATACATGAAACAATTATTCAATTTAATCATTTAAAATGTTTACAATTTCAATTGGTGCAATCAAATTGTTGTTTTGATTGTAAACTGCTTTTTTAACAAAACTTCCTCTTAATTTATTATCCATTTTATTCATTATTTCATCATAGTCAATCCATTTCACATCCAAGATTTCTTTTTTATCATTTTTAATATTCTCTTTAATTAATTTAGCATTAAAAACTATCATTACAAATAACCTATCTTCTAAAATTCTGTTAGCAATATAGCAAACTCCATTTAGTTCTACATCGCATCCTGTTTCTTCTTTAATTTCTCTAATCGCACCTTGTTCTAAACTCTCATTAAATTCTAAATGTCCTGCTGGAAAACTCCATTTTTCATAGCACTTCTTCTTTGCCTCTTGTACTAATAAATATTTTCCATTTTCTTCTATAATTCCACCTACTATTACTTCCATAATCTCTTTCCTCCAACTATATTTAAAAATCTCAAATAAAATATCATAAATTTTTCAATTTTACAATAAAATTGCCACTATTCCAATTACACCAATCATTGCTAAACCTAAACTTGGCATTATAATACCTGGCAAATCTTGAAATTTATCAGGGTTAATTTTTCTAAATAACATACCTATAAATAGAAAAACTATTGAATTTAGCAATGCCATCCATCTTGGCACACCTAATGCTCCATTTAATACCGCTATTGCTATACAAATATCTGCAATCATTAAAACACTATAAACTAGAATAAAAGGAAAAATTATAGTCTTATAAAAACCTTCTAATGTATTATCTGCAAGCTCAAAATTTGTTTTTCCATTATCAGTAATTCTTTTGTAAATAACAGCCTGAACACATAACATAGAATGTACAAATAAGCCACCTGTACAACCAATAAATCCTGTTATTAAAATAATATTAGATAATATTTCATTGTTTTCTCTAACAATATCTCCTATTGCATAAAATCCAAATCCTAATAATATTACTCCAAACATAGCAAATATTATGGAAAGTCCAAATCTCCATTCAGACATTTTGCTCCAATTACTATCAATATTTTTAGAGGTTCCTAGCTTTTTATTTCCTTTACCCTTTAAATCAAATAATATATCCCCAACACAACATGATAGTCCGCCAATTAGTGCCATAATGCTAAAAATTAAATTCATAATAATACCTCCTTAATTTGTTATATGCATTGCATATAAAGCAAAAACTAAAAAATTGGGGCAAATTCAATCGTTTAAAACACTCTTATTTTGATTATATTTGCATTTTACATAAAAATCGCGATAAAATCAATAGTTTTATCGCGATTTTTATTTTTTATTTTTTCACTTGCTTAATGAAACAAAAATTACCAACTTGCCATGTTGAAATTTTTCAAGTAAGCATATTTCTAAAAATACTTGTACCACTTAAAATTTAAGTTCTTTCATATTATTTATATCTAAACCAATCTTTTTATAAATCTCATCAACAGTACATGAAATAGTATCCTCGAACGAATATTCTAAAATATTTAATATATTTTGTATATCGTTTTTATCTCTCCCTTCAATTTCAATATATGGTAATAATTTAGGCCATGTGTCAATATCTATCTCATGATCATTTAAAATATATTTTTCTCTTCTTTTTTCTTGATAGCTTCTATACGAAAAGCCTAATTCTTCAAGCAATTCATTTGTTTCTTCAAAAGAATTTACTTCTATTTCTGTTTCTTGCATTTGTTGAATATTTGATTCATTATCCTTTAATATATGTTTTATTGTTAAAGTTATTTTTTCTTTTGTCTCTTTGTTTTCTTTTTTTTCAATAGTTTTTCTTAATCTAACCCATTTTTTAGGAGTAGATTTATACTTATTTATAAATTCGTTTAACTCTTTGCTATTCAATATTTCTAACATTTGTTGTTTTTCTAAGGTAAATATATCTAATAACTTATTAATCCTAAAATTTCTTTTCAAAAAATTAATTTCTTCATTATTTAATAATTCATCTATTTCTTGAAAAAGATTTTTTATTTTAGATAATGCTATGTCTTTTCTTAATTCTATCTTTTCATTATTTAACTCATATAAATTAGAATAATATCTTTGATTTATATACATTATATCATATACACATAAATATTGTTTTGAGGAACTAATATATTTCCCTCCTGCTTTTTTTATTTTGTTTATTATTTCTTCCTTATTAATATTTAAAAGTTTTACCTCTAACTCCATACTACTCATGTTGTATTTCTCTCCTTTATGCTCACATAAATTTATTTTCATTTTTGTTTTAGTTCTTGGTATCAATTCAATTGTGGCTCTAATCCACTTTGTAATAACAAAATTGTAAATGTAATTAGTTCTCGCATTTTTAAATCTAATCCATTTCTTGTATAATAATCTCCAAAACAATTATCTGACAAAAATCTTTGAATATGTATTTGTTTTTCTGGAGAATTTTCATAATTTTTATCAATAGCATCTCCAAATATAGATTTTTGTACTTCTAATCCTTTTTCAAATTTTAAACTTTTTACTTTATTTTTTATAGCGTTTCGAGTTTACTCCAAGTCAATACATTTTTTCGGAATTTTATATAATTATCTACATTACATCTGATTTTTTTGGCATAACTATTGCAGCAATTATATAGGCAATTATTCCACTACCAACAAATGCTGAAAATAAAATCCATGCTAATCTTATCAAAGTAGGATCTATATCAAAATATTCTGCAATTCCACCACATACTCCAGATATCTTTTTTCCTTCTTCTATTTTATATAGTCTTTTTTTCATAATTCATCTACTCCTTTTTTTACTAATTCCAAAATTCCATATGCCATTGCAATATCGGTAGGTACAATATATTTTGCATCTATTGCTTCTGCAACTGCCAATGCAAAACAGTAATAACGAATATAAAAATTTTTTTAAACTAATTCTAACACCGCCACACTCTCCACATGACCGCGTAAAACAAAACATATCAAAAGGCTGAATAACCCTAATATCATACACATCTTCAAGCATTTTTAAATCTCTCACCAAACTAGCTGGATTGCAACTTATATAAACCAATCTTCTAGGCTTCACTTTCAAAATATTATTTATTGTTGTAGAATCCAATCCTTTTCTTGGAGGGTCCACAATAACAACATCAGGAACAATATTTTTATTTTCAATCAAATCTGTCAAGACTTTTTCAGTATCTCCAGCTATAAAATGGACATTTTCCACTTCATTAATTTTAGCATTATCTCTTGCCATCTCAATTGCTTGTTCAACAATTTCAACACCATAAACATCTTTCGCCGAACTTGCCATAAAAATTGAAATAGTACCTATTCCGCAATACAAATCAAAGACAACATCATTTTTCGTAATTTCTGCCGCTTCTATAGCATAATTATACAAAGCTTCTGCTTGTACTGGGTTTACTTGGTAAAAAGAAAGTGGTGATATTTTAAAATAATAATCTCCCAATTTATCTGTAATAAAGTCATTTCCATATATCGTTGTATTTTTCTCTCCTAATATCACATTTGTATTTTTGGTATTACTATTTAAAATAACAGATTTAATACAATCAAATTTTTCCTTTAATTCTAATGCTATCTCCTTTGAATGTGGTAGTTCATTTCCATTTATAACCAAAATTGCCATATATTCTCCTGTACTTTTGGCTACTTTTATTACAATATGCCTCATTAAACCTTTTCCCGTTTTCTCGTCATATACAGTTATGTCAAATTTTCTTATTAAATCAACTACCAATCTCGCAATTTTAATAGCTTCTTTATCTTGAATTGCACACTCTTGCACTTGTATTATTTCATGAGTTCTATTTGCAAAAACTCCCATAATAGGCTTGCCATCTTTTCCCCTTCCTATTGGAAATTGAAGTTTATTTCTATAATAATATGGATTTCCCATTGCGACAGTTTTTTCTACTTCTATTGGTGTTTTTAATGTTTTATTTACAAGTGATTGCACTGCATTTTGTTTCATATTTAAAGTTTCTTCATAATCTACATGTCTTAAATTACATCCACCACATCTTTTATATGTATCACAATCTGCTTCCGTTCTATATTTTGATTTTTCTATTATTTCTATTATTTTTCCAAATGCATATGAAGATTGTACTTTTACTATTAAAGTTTTTATTTTTTCCCCTTTTATGGCTCCTGGTATAAATATTGTATAATCTTCTATTTTAGCTATTCCCTCTCCCTCAAAACCATTGTCTATTATATTTACTATGTATTCTTTATTTTTTTGAATTGGTATTTTTTTCAAGTTTCTTTCCTCCTGTTTTATTCTTAGACATTTAATGAAATTTTTAGACATAAAAAAATAATATCAAGCGACTTTTTCAAGTCCTTGATATTACTAACTTTGGTGCGGATGAAGGGACTTGAACCCCCACGTCGTTGACACTGGTTCCTAAGACCAGCGCGTCTGCCAATTCCGCCACATCCGCATCTCCGATTGACAAAAATTATTATAATACAATAAGCCCATTTTTGTCAATAGAATTTTTAAATTTTTTTATTTTTTATTCCAATAAGTATATAATTCTAATCCTCTCTTCTTTTATCCTCAGTTCTTTCTTTATTCGTTCTTTCAAGAAATCTTTTTGCTTTATGTACTACCCCTTTATTTGCCTTAATAATTGACCTCTTTACTTCATCAACAAACCTTGTATTTCTTAGTGCTGCCTCCAACATCGTAATATGTTCCTGATTTCTTTCTGGTAAATCAAAATGATCCATTGAAAGGTATTCGACTGTATCCATCCCATACTTCTTAGCGTTTTTTTCTGCATTGTCCCAATAATTACTTTTATATTTTGGTTTATTTTCTCCAATTACTTGCTTTTTGTCCCTTGATAAACTAATAGCATCGACTGAATTCTCAATTATTTTAAATATAAAAGAATTAGCTGAATGACATGCCAATACAGCCACTTTTTCTTCTTCATCAATGTGTTGCATCATAAGTACATCTTTTACTGGTAATCTTCTTCCGTAATGTTTCAAACATAACTTCCATATCCTCTTCATTGCATCGTATAGCTATATAATTTGTAGACCTAGGTACCGATTTTCTCACCACATCTATCCCTGTTGTACTAATATGATTTTCCCATAATTTTAATAAGCACTCTTTTGCATTTTCATTTCCTATGGCGAAATTTTCCGCAAATAATTCTTGCATACATTTTGGTAGTTTGAATAAATATTCTGATTTGACTGTTAGGAAACGTTGCCAATCACCAACAATTTCATAATTTGAAAGCCCCTCTAGCATATTTAGGCGTTCTTCATATGAATAAAAACCATTCAGCTTTTTATTATTTAATATATCTCTCGCTTCTACCTTTAGAGCCCAGTCATCAATTGCATCTCTTAATGCACTCGTTCCTAAAGTATCTATCACTAATTCAATGTATTTTTGTTTAATTTTCTCTGCATCATTTTCACTTCGTGCCTGTCTTTTCTCTATTCCATATTCCTCAACCAATTGATTTAGTCTTTTTCTATCTATTACAAACTTTTCACTCATGTTTTTTCCCCTTTTGAAATATTGATTTTAATTTTTTTATTATCTTACTAATTAAACTGGTTTTATAAGTAACCACATCATTACTAATTATTTCATTTTTTTGTGTCTCTTTATTTAAGATATCATCTTCTTTTTTAGGTTTAAACAATACATTTAAATTTTTACTCGATAAATCTTGTACATTTAAAAATTTATCAATTTTTTCCTTTTGAGTTTGGTTTGCAAAATACTTATCAAATAGTACCAAAAGCATGGCTGATGCTTCTTCAGTTACAGTATTATGGTCAAAAGTATCTGGAGTTATATTATATTCATAATCTTTTGCCGAATTTTCTCTTAAGTTATTTATTACTTCTTCAGGTATCCTTGCACATAATAAATCTCTATTATAAAGCTTTAAAATTTCGTATACTTGTTTACATGCTACTTGCATTTTATAGTCTTCATCTATCATAATAATTTTTTCTCCTTAATTTTCATCTGTTACTTTTTGCATTTTTCATAAATCTTCCTATTTCTTTAGTTCATCAATAATATCTTTATAATCTTTCGCCATCAAAATCGCTGTTCCTGCAACCAATAAATTAGCTCCTGCCTTCTTAACTTTCTCACAAGTTGCAAGATTAATTCCACCATCCACTTCAATTTGGGTTTCAAAATTATTTTCATCTACATATTTTTTTAAAGTATCAACCTTATTTATCATATCAGAAATCAAAGTTTGTCCACCCTTTCCAGGTTCAACAGTCATAATTAACACAACATGAATATATGGCAAAAATTTATATACTTTTTCAATATCAGTATTAGGCTTAATTGCAATTCCAATTCTTGAATGATTTTCTTTTATCATATTTATAAACTTAAAAACTTCCTCTTCATCCTTGCATGCCTCTAAATGAAATGTCATCAAATTTGCATCTACAGCTGAAAATACATTTATTGCTGTTTCTACATCTTTAACCATCAAATGGACATCAATTGGAATATTAGATATTCTTCTCACATAAGATGATAGCTCTAGCATTTTTTGATATGTATCTTTTTCTACAAATTTTCCATCCATTACATCAATATGGATATAATCAGTTCTAGCTTTTTCTAGTCCTAATATTACTTCGGCTTCCTTTCCTTCTTTTGCATTTAAAATTGATGTTGAAACTTCGTACATTTTCTTCCTCCTTCTAAATAAGTCCCAATAAAATCTATTAAATTTATTGGGACTTAAAATTAATCTATTGAAATATTAGTTTGTGAACTTAGGTCAAATTGATATCTATTTTTATTTTTCCATACATCATCAATATAAACCTTTACTTCTATAGTTTTTCTACCTTTGACACTCTTTATTATTGTTTCACTAGCTTCATATGTTTCTTTATCTAGTTCCAAATCTTTTCCATCTACATTTACTCTAACTTTTACTTTTTTTATAACTTTTCCAGTTGATGTAGATGTATTTGTATCATTTGTTGTATTGTTTGCAGTTGTTGTATTTGATGATACTGGAGCATTTTCATAAATATCTCCATCTAATAAAGATTTCAAATTTATTGTCAAACTAGCTGTTTTTTCATCAGCAAGTTTATTTACCGTAATTGTGATTGTACTTTCCTGTTCCACTTCTTTTCCTGCATCAATGCTTTGTTTTAGTACAATTCCATTTTCCTTAGAATTATCTTCTTCATATTTTACTTCTACTTTTAAATTAAGGTCTGTCAAAGTCTTTTTAGCCTCATCTTCTGTCTTACCAATTACAGATGTAACAGCTGATTTTTTAACTCCTGTGCTTACATGAACAATAACAGTATCACCGGCATTAACTTTTTTATTTGCTTCTGTTTCTTGGCTAACAACATAACCAGCTTCTATTTTTTTGCTTTCTTCTTCAACAATTTGATATTTTAATTTAGCATTTTCCAGTAGTTTTATAGCATCATCTTGGCTCTTTCCTTTTAAATCTGGAACAGTAGTTTCTTCAATTCCCTTGCTTACTACTACTTTTATTGTTGTTCCTTTCTTTATGTTATAATTATCGGCATATAATGGGTCTTGTGAAATTATATATCCATTTGCATACTCGCTATTATATTCTTCTGAACCAACTTCAAATACAAGTCCTAGCTCCTCCGACGTTTTTTTAGCTTCATTTTCATTTATTCCAACTAAATTTGGTAATAACACCTCTTTCGGATTTGTAAGCCTAGAAATTCCTATTGTTAAGCCTAAACTTAATACAAATAATAATATAAATCCAATAAACATAGAAAGGCCTTTATGTTTTTTTATAAATTTAACAAATTTGTTTTCTTTCTTTCCATTTGTAGACCTTTTTGCTTCTTCATCTATATCTTTTAAAGAAATTTTTTGTGTTGGCATAACATCTTCATATTCTTGATTATCAACAAAATCTCCATCTGGGTCTTTTAATGCTCTTTTTAAATCTGTAAGCATCAATGTGGCTGTTTGATAACGCAAATTTGTGTCTTTTCTCATTGCCTTTAATATAATATCATTTACAGATTGTGGAATTTTATCATTTATATTTTTTGGTGGTACAGGTTCTTCTTGCATATGTTTTAATGCGACAGATACTGGAGTATCTGCATCAAATGGAACCTTTCCAGTAAGCATTTCATACATTACAACACCTAATGAGTAAAGGTCAGACTTGCTGTCTGTATAGCCTCCTCTTGCGTGTTCTGGTGAAAAATAATGTACAGAACCTATTGTTGTTCCAAATGCTGTTATTGTTGAATTTGATACAGCTTTTGCAATTCCAAAATCTGTAACCTTTGCTACTCCATCTTCTGTTATTATTATATTATGTGGTTTTATATCTCTATGTACAATATTATTTTTGTGTGCAACTTCTAATGCTGATGCAATTTGAATTGCAATATTAACAGACCATTTCCAAGGAAGTGGGCCTCTTTCTTCTACAATAATTTCTTTTAATGTCTTTCCCTGAACAAGTTCCATTACAATATAGTATAAATTTCCATCTCTACCAACATCATATACTGACACTATATTAGGATGAATAATACTAGCTGCTGCCTGTGCTTCGACTTCAAATCTTTTTACGAATTCTTGGTCTGTTGTAAATTCATCTCTTAATATTTTTACAGCTACATATCTATTTAGGACATGGCATTTTGCTTTATATACAGTTGCCATTCCTCCATTTCCTATTTTTTTTATGATTTCATATCTATTTCCTAACAATCTTCCTTCTAAATTCATTTTATACATTCCTTTCTTTTGAATGGTAATCTAATTTATAGATTTTTTACTGTTATAACTGTTATATTATCTACTCCTCCATTTTGGTTAGCTAAATCAACCAATTCTTTTGGAGCTGTTTCAAAATTGTTTATTACCAAATTTAGTATTTCTTCTTGACTTACCATATTTGTTAATCCATCTGAACATATAACTAATGTATCTTCTTTTTGGAATCCTCTTACCATTACATCTGGTTCTACAAAAGCATTACATCCCAAAGCCTTTGTTAGCATATTTTTTTTAGGATGATGTTTGGCTTCTTCTTTTGTTATTGTTCCCTCTTTTACAAGTGTTTGTACATAACTATGGTCTTGTGTTAATTGTCTAATCATTCCTTTTCGAATTCTAAAAATTCTACTATCTCCAATATGAGCAATATATGCTCTACTATTATATATTAAACATACCTCTAAAGTAGTACCCATTCCCTCAAATTCTTTGTTTTCTCGTGATTTTTCATATACAACCATATTTGCGTATTCTACACTACTTCCGATAAGTTGAATGAGATTTTCTTTGTCTTTCGGTGTATCTTTTATATTATTTTCTATATAGCTTCTACTACACGAAATAGCAAGTTTACTAGCTATTTCTCCTGCATTGCATCCGCCCATTCCATCTGCTAATATATATAATTTTATATTTGAAAATTGGTCATCTGTTATATAAAAACTGTCTTGATTAGTATCTCTTGCTTTTCCTATATCGGACTTAGCATATGCTTTTACCATTGTGTCACCTCTTTTTCTTTCACATGAAAAGTTTATCATATCTTGTTTATTTTTTCAATATCTAATTCATTTTATACCTTAAAAATTATTTCTGCCAATTTAAATATTCCATTAAATACTCCATTTATTATTGGTGATATTATTGTTCCCGCAATTCCTGTTATCCATAATACAACAAATATTATATAAAAAACATTTTCTTTTTCTTCAAACCATCGTTTTGCATTATATGATAAAAATGGTTTTATTACTTTTGAACCATCTAGTGGTGGCAATGGAATTAAATTAAATATTCCAAGTCCTATATTTATTGTTATTGCGTACATAACCATTTTCATTACTATTGAAAGTATTTTACTTGTAAACATGGCCATTCCGAGCAAATTTATATACTGTAAAATAAATTATTGTAAAAACTATTGCAAGTATCATGTTCATTACTGGTCCTGCTATTGATACTATTGCATCAGCCTTTTCTACTGTTATATCTCTATTATAATTTCTTGGGTTTACATTTACTGGTTTTCCCCATCCAAATCCTGCAAATAATAGCATTATAAATCCTATTGGGTCAATATGTGCAAGTGGATTTAATGATATTCTTCCTTCTCGTCTTGGGGTATCATCTCCTAACATATCAGCTACTTTTGCATGTGCAAATTCATGAAATGTTATCGCTACTAATATTCCAGGTATCGTATATAATAAGCTAAGTAAAGCATTTGTATTGCTTAAATATCCTGATAGTCCCCATAACAACATTATTGTCATTATTATATATAATGTTCTTTTGTCAAAATTCATTTTTCTTCCTTTCTTTCAAATTTTCAAATTTGATTTTTGTTTTTAATATTGCATATTATATACCAAATAATTTTAATTGTAAAGAAAAAAATTCCGAAAAGAAATTAATATTTCTTTTCGGAATTTGTCTATTTTGCATAGTCTACAACACGTTTTTCTCTTATAATGTTTACCTTTATTTGTCCTGGATAATCCATTTCATCTTCTATACGTTTTGAAACATTTCTCGCTAATACTGTCATTTGGTCATCTGTTATTTTATCTGGTTTTACTATTATTCTAACTTCACGTCCTGCCTGAATTGCAAATGATTTTTCTACTCCATCAAATGAATCGGCAATAGATTCTAGGTTTTCTAGCCTCTTTATGTATGCCTCCAATGTTTCTCTTCTTGCTCCAGGTCTTGAAGCTGATATTGCATCTGCTGCTTGTACTAAAACAGCTTCTAGTGTTTGAGGTTCAACATCTCCATGATGTGCTTCAACAGCATTTATAATAAGTGGATTTTCTTTATATTTTTTTAGAATATCTACACCTATTTGTACATGTGTTCCTTCCATATCATGGTCTAAGGCTTTTCCAATATCATGTAATAGTCCAGCTCTTCTTGCCCTTTTTGCATCTAGTCCTAGCTCTTCTGCCATTATTCTTGCTAGGTTTGACACTTCTATTGAATGGCTTAATACATTTTGTCCATAACTTGTCCTATATTTTAATTTTCCAAGTAGTTTTATAATATCTGGATGAAGATTATTTACTCCTGTTTCTAGTGCTGCTCTTTCTCCCTCTTCTTTTATGATAGTATTTAGCTCTTCTTTTGCCTTTTCTACCATTTCCTCAATTTTTGCTGGATGTATTCTTCCATCATCAATTAATTTTTCAAGGGCAATTCTTGCAACTTCTCTTCTTAATGGGTCAAAACCTGATAAGATTACAGCTTCTGGAGTATCATCAATTATTAGATCAATTCCTGTTAGTGTTTCTAATGCTTTGATGTTTCTTCCTTCTCTACCTATTATTCTTCCCTTCATTTCATCACTTGGAAGACTAACTATTGATACTGTTGTTTCTGATGTATGGTCTGCTGCGCATTTTTGTACTGCATATGATATGATTTCCTTTGCATTTTTTGTAGCTTCCTCTTTTGCTCTTTGATTTAAGTCTTTGATTAATTTTGCTTTTTCTGTTGTTATTTCTTTATCCATTTCACTTAACAACACTTGTCTTGCTTCTTCTTTGCTTAAAACCGCAATTCTTTGTAATTCTTCGACTTGCTTTTCATAGGCTTTATTTACTTCATCT
The DNA here is from genome assembly GCA_934148985.1 of uncultured Clostridia bacterium. Taxonomy (GTDB): domain Bacteria; phylum Bacillota; class Clostridia; order TANB77; family CAG-508; genus CAG-269. Next base: position 12,150 of record CAKPDO010000012.1, on the reverse strand, counting down.
TTTTGAATTTCAAGACTTTGATATTCTCTTTCTAAATCTTTTTCCTTTTTTTCTAGATTTTCTGAACGCCTATCTAAATTTTCTTCTTTTTGAATCATTCTTGATTCTTGTTTTTGTACTTCGCTTCTTCTTTCTTTAATCTCTTGATCTAATTCTTTTCTGCTATTCATGATTTCTTCTTTTGCTTTGAATATTTCCTCTTTTTTCATGTTTTCAGCCTCGACTTTTGCTAAGTCTACTACTCTTTTAGCTTCTTGTTCTGCACTTCCAATTTTAGATTCTGCAATCTTTTTTCTTATTACCATTCCTGCTGCAATTCCGATTGCTAATGAGATTAAGAAAGTAGCGACTATGATTAAACTATTCATAATCATACACCTCTTTCTTATTTAATTTTCAATGTGCGAATAAATATATATATTAAAACTTGTATTTTTTATTAGATATATTTTTCTACCATATTAGTATAACATTTTAGGTTTGGGTATGTCAAGGGGTATGAATGATTAATTTTATTTTCATTTTGTCTTGAAAAAATTTTCTTACTATAGTACATTATTTTTACTGTTATAATCATATAAAGTATAGCCATATCCTGAATTTTCTAATTTGTCTGTATATGTTTTCATATTTTTCATTCTTTTTTCAATAGAATATCACAAAAAAGCGATAATATGTCTATAATATTACCACTTTTTTCTTAACTTAATGACATTGAGCTCGCCCGGTAGGGGGTCGAAAAGACTTGAAAGAAATAGATGTAACTTTTCTCCCCCCTACCTATTCAAATTTTTATGCTTTAAAACTAGTATTCTATTATTCTAATTTATCGCCATCAGGTCCCAGTGCTGCTAATAAAGTGAAAGACGGAAACCGATGCTGCCGTAGCCGGACGTACTGCTGTCGTCGCGGTTGCTGGCTGGAGCGCCGAAACCACTGTTGATGAAACTGCCACCCCTGATAGCACAAGGATAGTCGGTGTCAGAAGTCAATTCAAGCGTCCATTCACATACATTTCCTGCTATATCATATATATTCATTAAAGAAAAACTTGTATCTGCTCCTGTTGTTAATAATACGCTTTCTTCATCGCTTTTTTTATATGGACATGCTTGGAAACTACTTCCGTCTGTTTCATATTTTGCATTAGCGTTTGTTATATTCCATATATTGTTACTATAATTTCCAATTGCTGTACTATCTACATTCAAATCATCTTGAGTTGCTTTTCCTTTAACTTCAATAAATTTCAAAATCAAATCCCACTGCACTCCAAACATCAAACTACTTGTATAACTTCCAGATTCTACTTTTTCTGCTAATACTTTTGCCTGTGTTCTTGTTACATAATCATATGGATATAAATTTTCCTTTGATAATGGTACTGTAGTTGCATCACCTAATGCAGTTCTGTTTACTTCAATTCCAGCTTCATATCTTCCTACCCAAAATCCTCCATTTTGATATACACTTTTTAGCATTTTTTTCTTTGCGGTATTATAATCGCTTTCACTTTGATACCAATCTGATTTATTTGCTTCTTCTGAATCATTTGTTGCATCATACCACGTATCACTATCTTCTGTTTCATTTCTATAATCATTTGTATATGTGTGTAAATCTGTTTCTATATCTGTATAATTTTTATCTGTAAAACTTGTTATATTTACTCCTGCATTTGGATAAACTTCTGCTGTTCTAGGTACTTCCACCCAAACATATTCACTTCCTGTTGCTTTTTCTTTTATTACTAATCCAGAATCCAAATCTGTCCCGTCTACTTGTTCAAATTTTGTTTTATCTGGCAAATATGGTGTTGTTCCTGTACCTGTTGGTAAACTTCCTGTGTTTCCTCCAGTAGTTCCCCCTCCTTGGTTTCCACCACTTGAGCCACCAGAAGTTGTTCCTTCCATATTTCCTGTTGAACTTATTTTATAATCTTTTCCATCAACAGTTACTGTCCATCCATTTGTTTCATCTCCTGTGATTTCATATTTTCCTGCTCCAACATTATTATTTAATGCTGTTTTTAAATTCGCATCTGTTATTGTTCCTAATCCTTGTGTTGCGGCATCCATTACTGCTACCTTTATTGCTTCTTCTGTTTGTGCAATTCCTGTTGATTCTTTTGATTTTACCGCTCTATTTAATAGCCCATTTTGTCCTGTTAAAGCATTTATGCTTATTCCTGCTAATATCAAAAGGACAATTATCGTTACTACTAACGCGATTAAAGTTATACCTTTGTTTCTTTTTAATGCTTTATTTAACATCTTTCTTCCTCCTATTTTTACTTTTCTTTTATATAAATTTAGCCTTTCATTTATATACATTTCTATTGTTTGCTTCTTTAGCTATTTTTATACATCAAGTAGTAGTTTTATTCAATTTTCAATGTACATAATTTTCGGGCTAATTTTTTTTATATGCGATTATGTTATCATATTGTGCATTTTTTTGCAATCGTTTTGCAATCATTTTTATGTTACATTTTTATTACAATTTTATTACAATTTCTTTTCTTTCGAAATTTCATATTTTAAAAAATCGCCTCAATCCATCTATTTGTCGAAATGTTTTTCTTGACTTTATCACTTTTCTAACATATAATAATTTACGATAATTTTTTCAAACTTTTTATATCGTAAAAATTTAATACGTCAATTAGTATCAAATTTTATCAATAAAAATTAGAAATAGGATGTGATTTACAATTAAAGAAATTGAAAAAAATGAAGAAAAACAAGAACTACTAAGCCCCAAAAATGATTATGTATTTAAACGTATTTTTGGATATCAAGGAAATGAATCTATTACTAAAGATTTTATTAGTGCTACATTAAATCAAAATATTACAGATGTTATTTTAGAAAGTAGCCATGCTTTTCCTAAAGACATGCTCGACGATAAAGTCGGGATTTTAGATGTAAAAGCAAAAATTAATGGTAACATCAACTGTGACATAGAGATGCAAGTTGTTGACCAAAAAAATATCGAAAAAAGAATTTTATTTTACTGTAGTAAAATGTATGTGCAAAGTATGAAGTCCGGAATGGATTACTTTGATGCCGAAAAAAGTATTGCTATTTTACTTTCAAATTATGAATTACCATCACTGCAAGAAATCAAAAAATATGCTTCCAGATGGAATATTCGCGAAGAACAATATTCAAATGTCATCTTGACAGACGCCTTAGAGATCGTTATAATAGAGCTACCAAAGTTCGAAAAATATAAAGACAATTCTGCATTAGCTAGTTGGGTAAAATTTATTAATAATCCGAGGGTGGTAGATATGAATAATGAAGAAATAAAAAAAGCAAAAGAAGTTTTAGATGAACTTAGTCAAGACGAAAATGCTAGATATTTAGCTGAATTAAGAGAAAAGTACATTATGGACCAAAAGGCTGTTGAAGCTGCTGGATATGATAAGGGATTGGAGTGTGGATTAGAACAAGGAATATCTACAACAAAAATTCAAATTGCCAAAAAGCTAAAATCTCAAGGTTTTGACATCGAAAAAATCCATGAACTAACTGAATTACCAATCGAAGAAATAAAAAATTTATAAAAATCAAAAAAGTTTGAAAAAATTAGCACCTATATGATAAATTATTTTCTATCTTATAGGTGTGATTTTTATTACCTTTAATCTATTTATTCAAAATAGCCTCCTCTATAAAGCTTCATTCCCCTACCTTACTCAAATCTTGGAAAAGGAGGTCTTGGTGGCATAGGAGGTCTTGGTCCCATTCCTGGCCTACAATTTGGTCCAAAGCAACCAGGTCTTCCCAATAATTCTCTTAAAATCAAAATTTTAATCAAATCATTCAAAGTATTGTTTCTTCCAATTTGTCTATTTTCACATCTATTATCGTCATTATTTTCCGTTTTCTCTTCAGAAGCTTCTCTTTTTTCTCCTCTAACTTCATTATTTAAAGTAATATTTAAAATAGAAGCATTATTTACTTCAATATTACTATAAACTTCCTCAACCATTCTATCAATATTTTCTTTACTATATCCTCTATTATTTTGAGAGCAAACCTTTCTAACCATTGGGTACACAATCTTATAAATTTCTGGGTACATGTCTTCTATCTCTTGCATAGCATTTCTACTTTGAAAATTTTGATAGTTATTTTGATTTTGTAAATAGCTAAATTCATTATAGCTATATGGATAATTTTGTACCATTTCAGCCGTATATCTCGGCTCATAATTCATTTGCATACTGTTATAACCACATTGTTCATATGTATCTTTATATCCGTTTTGAGGATATCCCAAAAAATTTTGCATATAATCTTCGTACATGCTTTCTACCTCCTTAAAAATTCCAATAAAAAAAGCATCTTTAAGAATTTTTTTCCAAAGATGCTTTTTTTTGGAAATCTCAATTTGGTATATTTTATTCAAATGAGATTTTTTGGTTACAATTTATTTACTATATCTTTAAATTGATGACCTCTATCATACATATTTTTAAACATATCAAAACTTGTGCTTGCTGGTGAAAATAGTACCACTTGCCCCTCTGTAGCATATCGTTTTGCATAAATTACGGCTTGCCCTAGGCTGTTTACCATATAAATATTTATTTCTTTATTTTCTTTTTCTGCTTCTTCTTTTACAGCATCAAAAATCTTTCCAGCTGTTTGCCCCATAAGAATTAAAGTTTTAACTTTATCAAGTATTGGCTTAGCAACAGGTGAATAATCTAAATTTTTGTCTGCTCCACCAGCAATTAAAACAATTTCTTCGTCAAAAGCATTTAGACCTGAAATTGTCCTTGATGGAGTTGAACTTGCCGAATCATTATACCATTTTACACCATTAATTTCTTTAACAAATTCTATTCTATGTTCTACTCCTGGGAAAGATTTTATAGTTTCAACGGCTACTGCTGGGTCTACTAAATTTGCTGTTGCTGCAAGTGCTGCACAAATATTTTCGTAATTGTGTTTTCCCTTGATTGTAAGCTCTTTTGTAGACACAATATGCTTTCTTAATTTATCTTCACATTTTTTTATTACATCATCATCTACAATATATCCATTATCAAGCTTTTCTTTACTGCTAAAATATATTACTTTACCTTTTACTCCTGATGCACACTTTCTAGTTATTTCATTATCATAATTTAAAATTGTTATACCATCTTTGCTTTGATATTTAAATATATTTTTCTTTGCATCAATATATTCTTGATAATCTTTATGTACATTTAAATGATTTGGTGTAATATTTGTTATAACAGAAATATCTGGACTTACCTCCATTCCCATCAATTGGAAACTACTTAATTCTAGAACTACCTTGTCTTCCGGCATAATTTCATGAAGTCTTGTAAATAGTGGAGTTCCTATATTTCCTCCCACAAAACACTTATATCCTGCTTTTTTTAAAATTTCTGATATTAATGTTGTAGTTGTTGTTTTTCCATCACTTCCAGTTATACCAATCACTTGAGCTGGACACATTTTCATAAGAAGTTCAACTTCTGTTGTAACAATCGCATCTTTTTCAGCTTCCGCCTCTAATTCTGGTACTGTTGGCAAGCAACTTGGGCTACGTAATATCAAATCAAATCCATGTAATTTGTTTAAATATCCTTTTCCAAGTGACATTTCCATAGCATAATTTGTAATTTTATCAATTATTTCTTTTGGTATTTCTCCTATCTCTCTAGAATCAAATACCATTACATTCGACTTTTTTTCATGAAAATAGTCTATCAATGGTAAATTGCTTACTCCTAGTCCTATTATTGCAACTTTTTTATTTTCTATGTATCTTTCAAATTCTATTAATTTTTGATTTTCGTATTCCAATTCTAATACTCCCTTTCTTTGTTTTCTATTATTTTATGTTTATTTTTTCTTTTCGTTCATATTAGCATATTTTTTTTATTTTTACAATATTCACGTATGTTTTTCTTATTTTAGTTTATAATATTTATATAATTTAGTTAAACGGAGGTGTTTAGACTATGGCTAAAAGTAAAAAGAATAAAAACAATAACAATAGTAATAGCAATAATAGTGAAAATAATCAATAATTGATTCATTGGCAATGTTCTTTTGGAACCGGTTCTTTTGTGGTCTAGGCACAAAAGAACCGGTCCCAATGAGGTTCCGGTACCTTTTCTCTTTTTTGTTCTTCTCTTTTTAAAAAAATATTCCCCATAAAACGAAAGCCCAAACTAAGCTTTTTGCAATTTCTTTATCTGTAAATACATCTTTGAATATCTCTGTAACAGATTTTATTCTTTCTTGTAATTCCTCACTATCATCAACAATATCAACAGAATAAGATGCTACATTTTCCAAATTAAAATATGCAACAAATTTTTTAGGTTCATTTATGTTCGTATCTTCTATTTTCAAATACTTTATTCCTATAATTTCATCTTTTTTATTATATATTTGAATTTCGATATATTTTCCATTTAAATCATTATCTTCGGTACTTGTCACTTCTCCAAAAATCCTACCATTAACCTTTGTTGTTTGGGCTATATCTATTTTGATTTGTTCAGGTATATTGTATTTTGAGTCTATATTTCTATATGCTGAATTAAAACCTACATATGTTAATAACATTGTAAATAGGTAAAATACAATTGCTATTAGTATCCATTTTCCTAGCTTTTTCATTTCTCCCATTTTATTTCCTCCATTTGCTACATTTTTACTTATTCATTTCTTCAGCAAACATTTTATTTAACATTTGTGGATTTGCTTTTCCTTTAGTTTCTTTCATAGCTTGTCCAACTAAAAATCCTAAAGCTCTGTCTTTTCCAGCTTTAAAATCAGCTACAGATTGTGGGTTATTTTCTAAAACTTTTAAAACAATCTCTTTAATTGCTCCTTCATCAGAAATTTGTATCCAACCTTTTTCTTTTATAATGTCTTCAGGTTCTCTTGGATTTTCAAACATTTCTTCAAGAACTTTCTTAGCAATACTTGAACTTATTGTTCCTTTATCTATTAAAATTACTAAATTTGCAAGCTCATTTGCAGTAAATGGAATTTCTACTGGTTCCATTTCTTTTTCATTTAAAATTCTAGAAATATCAGAAATTATCCAATTGCTAACTGCTTTGTGGTTACCACAAATTTTACTTGCTTCTTCAAATAAATTTGATAAATATTTAGAAGAAACAATTATCCCAGCATCTTTTTCAGACATCTTATACTCATTTCTATATCTTTCATATCTACTTTCAGGTAATTCTGGTAAATTCTTTTTTACATTCTCTATATATTCATCAGACAACTTAATTGCAACCAAATCTGGGTCTGGGAAATATCTGTAATCTTGAGCATCCTCCTTATCTCTCATTGGGAAAGTTTTACCAGAAACATCATCCCATCTTAAAGTTTCTTGCTCAATTACTCCACCATCTTCTAAGACATCAATCTGTCTTTCTACCTCATATTCAATTGCTCTTGTTATGCTTCTAAATGAATTCATATTTTTCATTTCTGTACGTGTTCCAAGCTTTGTATCTGTTTTCTTTTTAACAGATACATTGACATCAGCTCTCAAAGAACCTTCTTGCATTTTACAATCTGAAACTTCTATATATTCCAAAATTGATTTTAATTTTTTAAGATATTTATCAACTTCTTCTGGTGAAGATAAATCAGGTTCAGAAACCATTTCTATTAAAGGAACACCCGCTCTATTTAGGTCAACCAAGCTTCCTCCTCCAAAATCATCATGGTTTAATTTTCCTGCATCTTCTTCTATATGTATTCTAAGCAATCTTATTTTTTTCTTATTTCCATCTTTATCCTCTATTTCAACATATCCATGCTCACAAAGTGGTTTGTCAAATTGTGAAATTTGATAAGATTTTGGTAAATCTGGATAATAATAATTTTTTCTATCATTTTTGCTATTTCTTGATATTTCACAATTTGTAGCTAAACCAGCTTTTACAGCATACTCTACAACTTTTTCATTTAAAACAGGTAGTGTTCCTGGCATTGCCATACATATTGGACATGTATGTGTATTTGGGCTAGCACCAAATGATGTTGGACATGAACAGAATATTTTTGTTTTTGTTGATAATTCTGCATGTACTTCTAGTCCTATTACTACTTCATAGTCTTCTCTTGACATTTTTGTTTCCTCCTTTTGCCATATTGGCACATTGGGACCGGTTCTTTTTGTGACTTGGCACATTGGGACCGGTTCTTTTTGTGACTTGGCACATTGGGACCGGTTCTTTTTGTGGCAAAAGCACAAAAAAGTTTGTCTCTCAATTTTATTTTATAAATTCTGGTTTAAAATTTTCTCTAAATTTAACTTTTTGTTCAAAAGTATAAGCTGCATTTAAAATCTTTTCTTCTTCAAACTTGTTACCAATTAATTGCATACCAATAGGTAAACCATTGCTATCGACACCACAAGGAATTGAAATAGCTGGAACACCTGCAATGTTTACAGAAACAGTACAAATATCTGCTAAATACATTTCTAATGGATTGTTTGATTTTTCTCCAATATTAAAAGCTGTAACTGGTGATGTTGGAGTTAAAATTACATCATATTTTTCAAAGGCTTTGCTAAACTCGTTTGATACAAGAGTACGAACTTGTTGAGCCTTTTTGTAGTATGCATCATAATAACCTGATGACAGTACATAAGTTCCAAGAATAATTCTTCTTTTAACCTCTGGGCCAAATCCTTCACTTCTTGACTTTTTATAGATTTCTTTTAAATTAGAATATTCTGGAGTTCTATAACCATATCTTATTCCATCAAATCTGCCCAAGTTTGAACTAGCTTCTGCACAAGCGATTATATAATATGTTGCCAATGCATATTTTGCAACATCTAATGAAAATTCCTCAATTTCAGCTCCTAATTCTTTGTAAGTTTCAATTGCCTTTGTAAGTTCTTTTTTTACTTCTTCATTTATACCTTCGCCAAAAAATTCTGCTGGCACACCTATTTTTAAACCTTTTACATCATTTTTTAAAGCCTTTGTATAATCTTTTTTCTCAATTGGCTCTGATGTTGTATCTTTTTCATCATGTCCTGCAATTAAACTCAAAAGCATAGCACTATCTCTAACATCTTTAGTTATAGGACCTATTTGGTCTAAGCTTGACGCAAATGCAACTAATCCATATCTTGAAACTAGTCCATAAGTTGGCTTTAATCCTACAACTCCACATAAAGAAGCTGGTTGACGGATACTTCCACCAGTGTCTGAACCTAATGCCCAAGGAACCATATTAGCTGCAACAGCTGCTGCTGACCCTCCTGATGAACCTCCTGGTACTTTGTTTAAATTCCATGGATTTTTTGTTTTTTTGAAATATGAACTCTCTGTTGAGCTTCCCATTGCAAATTCATCCATGTTTAATTTTCCAAGTGATATTATATTTTCATCTTTTAATTTTTCTATAACTGTTGCATCATATGGAGAAACAAAGTTTTCTAGCATTTTCGAAGAACAAGTTGTTTTTGTTCCTTTCATACACAAATTATCCTTTATTCCTATAGGAATTCCAGCATATTCTCCCAAACTTTCGCCATTATCTAGCTTTTCTTGTACTTTTTGAGCTTCGGCTTTTGCTTCTTCTAAGTATGTTGTTACAAAAGCTTCTACTTCCGACTCTTTTTCATTTATTCTTTCACAATAGCTTTCCATTATTTCTTTTATGGTTAGCTCTTTGCTTTTTAGTTTTTGTTGTAATTCGTGAACTGTTAGTTCTGTTATATTCATTGTTTTACCTCCTTGCTCTTTTTTGGCACATTTGGACCGGTTCTTTTTGTGCCAATTTTCATTTTTTAATTAATTTGACACAAAAAGAACCGGTCCAAATGTGCCAAATGTGCCTTAATTTATAACTTTAGGTATCTTAAACATATTCATCTCTTTAGAAGGAGCATTAGCAAGTAACGCTTCATTATCTTCAAATACCTTAATTTCATCTTTTCTAAATCTATTTTTAGCTTCATTTGCTCCTATTGTGATATCTAAATCATCAACTGGAGCGTTATTTACAACTTCTGCAAAATTTAAAATATCTTGTAAATTTGCTAAATAATTGTCAATTTCATCATCTTTCAAAGTTAATTGTGCAAGATTTGCAATATGCAAAAGTTCTTTTTTACTAACCGTCATTTCGAATTCCTCCTAATTTATATTATTTATTTTTTCAAAATTTCTATGTGTACATCTCTCAACTGTTCTCTCTTAACATTTCCAGGTGCTCCCATCATTAAATCTTCTGCCTTACTATTTAATGGGAAAGCAATTACTTCCCTTATTGTTTCTGAATCTGTAAGAAGCATGAGCATTCTATCAATTCCAGGTGCAATACCTGCATGTGGTGGTGCACCAAATTGGAAAGCTGTATATAAAGCTCCGAATTTTGTTTTTACTTCTTCTTCGGTGTATCCTGCCATACTAAAGGCTTTCAGCATTATTTCAATATCATGATTTCTTACTGCTCCTGATGATAATTCAATTCCATTGCATACTATATCATATTGATATGCTAAAATATCTAATGGATTTTGATGTTCTAGTGCGTCAAGTCCTCCTTGTGGCATTGAAAATGGGTTATGACTAAATGCTAATTTATCGTGGTCATCTAATTCAAACATTGGAAAATCTATTATCCATGCAAATTGGAATACATTTTCATCAATTAATCCCAATCTTTTTCCTAGTTCTGTTCTTATTTGACCTGCTAGTTCTGTAGCTCTTTTTTCACTATCTGCTACGAAGAATATTGTATCATTTTTTTCCAATTTTGCCAAGCTTATTAGCTCTTTTTTTAGTTCTTCTGGTATAAATTTATCAATTGGACCTTTAAAACTCAAATCATCTTGAACTTCTAAGTATCCGAGTCCTTTCATTCCTATCTTCATTGCAAAATCTAGCATTTTTTCATGGAAACCTTTTGACATATGCCCACTTATTTTTATTGCTCTAACTGTTCTACCTATAAATGGCTTAAATGTACATTTATTAAAGAATTCAGATAAATCTATTATATATAAAGGATTTCTTAAATCTGGCTTATCTGAACCATATTTTAGCATTGCGTCTTTATACGTAATTCTTGGAAATGGGTATTTTGCAATTTTCTTGTCTGAAAACTTTTTAAATGTGTTATACATTACAGGTTCTATCACCTGAAATACATCTTCTTGACTTGCAAAGCTCATTTCCATATCTAATTGGTAAAATTCCCCTGGCGCTCTATCAGCTCTTGCATCTTCGTCACGGAAGCATGGTGCAATTTGAAAATACTTATCTATTCCTGATACCATAAGCAATTGTTTAAATTGTTGTGGTGCTTGTGGAAGTGCATAAAATTTTCCTGGATGTAATCTACTTGGCACCAAGTAATCTCTTGCTCCTTCTGGTGACGAACTCGTAAGTATTGGTGTTTGGACTTCCAAAAATCCTTGCTCTATCATTTGCAATCTTAAAAATTGTAAAACTTCAGCACGTAATTTTAAATTTCTTTGTAACTTTTGACTTCTTAGGTCTAAATATCTATATTTTAATCTCACATCTTCTCTTACCTCTTGATTTGAATTTACTTCAAATGGCAAGCCAAGTGTTCTTTTCCCTAAAACTTCAATTTCTTCAATATAAATTTCAACTTCTCCAGTTTTTATTTTAGGATTTCTTGTTTCTTCTGACCTTTTCCTAACTGTTCCATACACTGTTACTGATGATTCGATTGGTATGTGTGATATTTTATCAACATCTTGTGAATCCATAGATGTTACAACTTGTGTTATTCCATACATATCTCTAATATCTAGAAAAACTAATCCTCCTAAATCTCTTATTGTTTCTACAAATCCTGCTATTCTTACTTTCTTTCCTACATCATTTAATGATATTTCATTGCAGGTGTGTGTTCTAAATTTGCTCATTTGGCCTCTCTCCTTTAAACTTAGTTTTTTTAATAGCAGAGATTTTTGACAAAACAAAATTCGCCCTCTGCTAATTAATGCAGGGACGAATAATAATTTATATATTATATCCGCGGTACCACCCAAGCTTGAAAGTTTTACCGTTAAAATCTTTCCTCTTTTAACTATTGCTCCAATGTGTTTCGGTTATAGTCTGTTTTCTAAAAGGGCTTTCAGCCGGTG
>CAKPDO010000011.1 GCA_934148985.1 uncultured Clostridia bacterium | reverse complement strand
GCAAAAATTTATATAAAAGCATTAAATGCAATTCACTATATGCATGATAAATATTCATATGAAGCAATAGAAATGGCATTACATGATAAAGATGTATTCCAAACAATGGCATGTGGAGTAGCTGGACTTTCTGTTGCGGCCGACTCTTTATCTGCAATAAAATATGCTAAAGTTAAAGTAATTCGTGACGAAGATGGCATTGCAACAGACTATGTAGTAGAAGGAGAATACCCACAATTTGGAAATGATGATGACCGTGTTGACCAAATCGCTGTTGATATTGTAAAACGTTTCATGGAAAAATTACGTAAACATCCAACATACAAAAATTCAAAACACACATTATCAATATTAACAATCACATCAAACGTTGTATATGGTAAAGCTACAGGAAATACTCCAGACGGACGTCGTGCAGGTGCCCCATTCGGACCTGGTGCTAACCCACTTCACGGACGTGATAAAAATGGTGCTTTAGCTGTTATGAATTCAATTGCAAAATTACCATTCGATCAAGCTGAAGATGGAATTTCATTTACATTCTCTATCACTCCTGGAACTTTAGGAAAAACAGAGGATGAAAAAGTTACAAATTTAGTAAATATGTTAGACGGATATTTCGCTGAAACTGGACATCATATCAATGTTAACGTATTTGATAGAAGTTTACTTTTAGATGCTATGGACCACCCTGAAAAATATCCTCAACTTACAATTCGTGTTTCTGGTTATGCTGTTAAATTTACTTCTTTGACAAGAGAACAACAAATGGATGTTATAAACAGAACAATTCACGAAAAAATATAGTTTTATGCTCCATTGGGACCGGTTCTTTTTGGTACATTTTTATGCTCCATTAGGACCGGATCTTTTTGGTACATTTTCGAAAAAATTTCTTGAAGGGAGTTTGTTTATGCAAAACAAAGATGAACTAAAATACTATGCTAAAGTACATTCTGTTGAATCTTTTGGCACTCTTGATGGCCCTGGTATAAGATATGTCTTATTTTTACAAGGATGTGCCCTAAGATGTAAATATTGTCACAATAGAGATACATGGGACATAAATGCTGGAGAATATCGTTCTCTTGATGATATTTTTGAAAATATTTTAAGATATAAAAATTATATAAAAAGTGGCGGCGTTACTTGTTCTGGTGGAGAACCTCTTTTACAGTTTGAGTTTTTAATAGATCTTTTTAAAAAGCTAAAAGCTAAAGGAATTCATACTTGTATCGACACTTCTGGAATGGTTGCCCTAACAGATAAAATGAAAGAATTAATTGACCTGACTGATTTATTCTTGATGGATATTAAACATATTGACCCAAATAAGTGCAAAGATTTAGTTGGTTTTTCTAATGAAAGAGAACTTGCTTTTATTAAATATTTAAGTGATATTAATAAACCTATGTGGATTAGACAAGTTTTAGTTCCTGGATTTACTGATGATGAAAATGATTTGATTAAGTTACGTAATTTTATCGGTTCTTTGCAATCTGTTCAAAAAGTTGAGTTTTTACCATATCATACAATGGGAAAATATAAATGGATTGAGTATGGAGATAAATATGAATTAGATGGTGTTAGAGAAGCTAATGATGATGATGTTAAAAGAGCTAAAAAGATTGTTTTAGAGTAAATAATATAAAAAGGTACAAAATTGTAGATTGAAAAATACAATTTTGTACCTTTTTATTATGATATTTTAAATTTCTTTGTTATTGGATTTAGCAATTCAGATACTTCTACACCTAATGCAACAGCAATCGCACATATTTCATAATCTCTAACTGTCCTTTGGTTATTTTCTATTCTATGTAGGCACGTTACTGGTATATTTATTCCTATTAAAAGAAGTTTTGATGAGAGTTTTTCGAGTGATATTCCTTTTTCTATACGTTTTTCTTTTATTATTGGCCCTATTAAGTTTAAGTTATTTTCATATTTGCCACTATTTTTCATGCTTTTAACTCCTATCTTTTTTTGCTTATTATTATATATTTTTTAGCGAGATTTTTGTTGACACTGGTGTGAATAAATGATAATATTGTGTTGAATTATGAATAAAAATGTTTATAACGAGAAAAATATTACAAAGGAGAGAGATTTTATGAGAAATTATAGTAGTTTTAGAAATAATATGAATAATAATAGAGGTATTACTTTAATTGCTTTAGTCGTAACAGTAATTATTTCAATAATTTTAGCTCGGGGTTAGTATATCTTCACTTATTGGAAACAACGGGATAATTAATATCACAACAGAAACTCAAAACAAAGTTGAGCAGTCCAAAGAATTTGAAAATCTAGATTTAGCAATAGTGTCTAGTAAAATGGAAGATATTAACTCTCAAAATATAACAAAGAAGAACTTAGAAGAAGCAATAAAGTCTATATTTCGGCTGCCAGTTTTTCTCTTTCAGATTTTAACATATATTTTTCATTTCCATACTGATTAATTAAACAATATCTAGCGTTGCACCTCAAAGAAGCTATCTACTTAAAGTAGATAGCTTCTTCCCTATTTTTGCATCTTCTCCAATTCTCTACAGTCCCTCTCATCCAAATTATTCAATCCGAACTCCAATAAAGAAATAACAATCTTATTAAAAGACAAATTCTTGAGATTTGCAAGGTTTTGTACATCATCTACAATATTTTCTGGTAATCTCAAAGTCTTACTTACTCCGCTATGATTTTGTGGTATTCTTAATTTGTTCATATTTGCAACCTCCTTGCAAGTATTCTATAATAAAAGTCTTTGCAAATATGCACCTGTTTTCAGTTGCTTTACGTATCTATTTCCCCAAATCCATCTCAAACCAAAATTCCACACCACCAGCAACATTTCTAACGCCATAGCCATTACCGTAATTATTCATAATAGCCTTAACCAAAGAAAGACCTATACCGCTGCCGCCTTTGTCACGGTTACGTGATTCATCAACCTTATAAAACCTATTCCAAATACGAACCATATCCTCATCAGAAAATTCTTCAAAAGTATTAAATACCTTTATTCTAACCTTATTTTTTTCTGGAAAAACCTCATTTTCAATTCTAACAACTTTTTCACCATTAACTTCAATTGAATATTTAATAGCATTAGTAATATAATTAGTTAAAACTTGGTCAATATAAAAATCATCTGCATATACAATAATTTCCTTTGTTAAATCAATATTTTTTTCAAGTTTAACATTCTCTTTTTCCATCATAACAACTGATTTTCTTAAAATCTCGTTTTCAAGTTCAACAATATTAAAATCTTTGTTATTAAAATCCATTTTGCCATACTCAAGTTTCATAAGTTCTAGTAATCTTTTAACCAATTTGTCCATTTTGGTTGCTTCATCTTGAATAACTTCAGCATAAAATTTTCTAGAATCTTCATCACTATTTACATTTTCAATCAATCCCTCACTATAACCTTGTATTAATGCAATTGGTGTTTTAAGTTCATGTGATACATCTGATATAAAGCTTTTCCTCATTTCATCAATTTGAGATTTTTCTTCAATATCTCTTTCAAGTTGGATGTTATTATTTTTTAATTGCCTAATTGTTTCTTCAAGTGTATTAGATAATTTATTTATACTATTTCCTAGCATATCAATCTCATCATTTGCGTATGATGACTTGTATTTTTGGCTAAAGTCTAAATTTGACATTTTTTTAGCTATTTGATTTAGCTCAACAATAGGTTCACTAAACCTCTTAGACACTATAGATAACACTGTTCCACCAATTATTATTACAAATATAGCAATTATAGAAAGAAATTCATTTGATATTTTTACACTTTCATCAATAGAAGTAACAGGCATTCTAATATATAAATGATATGCATTGTCCAAATTTGCAACAAGCATTATATAATTTATTTTAGTTTTACTATCACTATATCTACTAATAGTATATTTTTCATTTCTTTCTAAAACATCAGATTGATTTTTTTCTTCTCTTAAAATTGATATAATCATCTCTCCTATTGCTGAATAGAAGTCTTTGTTTGAACTATAAACACTCACATTTTCACTACTTCTTATTAAAATATCAAAGTTGTTATTAATTGCAATTTTATCCAATTCATCTGATAAATTTTTTTGATTTGAGTCATCATTATAATATTCATTTATAGTTTGGTATACATTTTCTAATTGTTTTTCTTTGTTGTATTCATAAAATTTTCTAAGAACAAAATTATTAAGTAAAATTAAAGATATAATTATAGCAATAACAATTATACACAATGATAAAAATAATTTTGTTCTTATTGATTTAAATAACCCTATTTCTTTTTCCATACATTCTCCTAAATTTTGAAACTAATATTATTTAATTTCAAATTTATACCCTACACCTCTAATAGTCTCTATATATTTTCCTTTTTTGCCCAATTTATGTCTAATTTTTTTTATATGACTATCTATAGTCCTAGAATCTCCGTAATAATCGTAATTCCATACATTATTTAATATTTTATCTCTTGATAGTGCAATTTTTTCATTATCTAATAAATATTTTAAAAGCTCATATTCTCTTAAACTTAGGTCAACTGGCTTTCCATCAACAGTTACAGTTCTTCCTTTGTCATCAATTACAATTCCATCATAATCTCTAACTTTCTCTTTTTCACCATTAATTCTTTTTAAAATTGCTTCAATTCTTGCAACTAATATTTTAGGGCTAAATGGTTTTGATATATATTCATCAACTCCAAGTTCAAACCCGAATAATTCATCTTGTTCTTCTCCCCTTGCTGTAAGCATTATTACTGGTACCTTAGATTCACTTCTTATTTTTCTTAAAACAGACCATCCATCTAATTTAGGCATCATTACATCTAATAATATTAAATTTATTTTATCTTTATTTTCTTCAAAAACATCAATTGCTTCCTCTCCATCGCCAGCTTCAAGAGTTTTATAGTCACTTTTTACCAAGAAATCCTTTATTAATTTTCTCATCCTTGTTTCATCATCTACAATTAAAATAGTAGTATCTTCCATCTCTAGATTCCTCCTCAATTTATAGCTTTATTATACATTATTTTTGTGATTATTTTATGAATTTTTTATGTATATTTATTTTTTAATCTCAATTGTTTTTGTGTCATACGCAAGACTTACATTTTCATTATTTAAAATATTAATGATTTCTCTATTTACTTCATCTTTTAATTCTAAATATTCTCTATAGTCTGCAACATCAAAATAAAATATTATAGAAATTCTAAAGCTACTTTCAGCAATTTCTGTAAAATAAATCATTACTGTGTCCTGAAGTATATTCTCATTCTTTCTTAAAACTTCTAATATTTTTTGTTTTATTATAACAATTTTTTCTGTTTTTGTATCTTCTACAATATCTAAATCAAGAACAAATCTTCTTCTTCTAATTTTACTAAAATTTTCTATAAATGATGATGCAATCACTGAATTTGGAATTTGCAAAACTGAGTCATCAAGTTGTCTTACTCTCGTGCTTCTGAGTGTCATATCTTCAACAGTACCCTGATATGAATTTACTTTTATATAGTCCCCTACTTTAAAAGGTTTATCTGCAAATATCACAAATCCTCCTAAAAGACTTTTTACTGTATCTTGAGCTGCTAATGTTAGTACAACTGTTCCTAGTCCTAACCCTGTAATAAGTCCACTTAAGTCATATCCTATTTCATAAAATACTAAAAATGTTGCAATTATATATATTATGCACCTAATTCCTCTTACTAACATTTTTGTTGAAGCATCATTTATTTCTTTATCACTTTTGTCTTTTATAGCCTTTATAAATCTTGATTTTTTTGTCATGCTTTTTGCTAGACTGTTTGCTATCGTTATTGTAACTAATACCTTGTATATTTTTGTTACTAGGTTCATCAATTCATCTGAAAAGTCTAATGTTGGTCTTATAAATAATATTGCAAGATATATTCCTGTTACTTTAAAAAATGCTTTTAATGGCATATAAATTGGATTTTCTTTTATTTGTTTTTTATTTTTTTCAAAATTAAATATTTTTAAAATTATGTATGAAAATAGCGGGCTAAATATGTCTAAAATTGCAAGTATTACAATTGCTATTATTATATTTATTGTTGTTTCTGCATTTAAATTTTTTATTGTTTCTATTATTGAATTCATGTTTCCTCCTTGTCATTTTGGCTATTTTTTTTGCAAAATTATATAATCATTTTTTTTTGTTAATATCATATATCTTTTTGAAAATAAAGAGTCTTGTAAGAAAAAAAGAACTAGCACCTATGGTTCCAGTTCCATTTTTCTTCTATGTCATATAATCTTTCAACTTTTTACTTCTACTTGGATGTCTTAATTTTCTTAAAGCCTTTGCCTCTATTTGACGAATTCTTTCTCTTGTTACGTCAAATTCTTTTCCAACTTCTTCCAAAGTTCTAGCTTTTCCATCATCCAATCCAAATCTTAATCTTAAAACTTTTGCTTCTCTTGGTGTTAAAGTTTGCATTACTTCATCTAATTGTTCTCTTAAAAGAGTATATGCTGCTGCATCTTGTGGAGCTGGTGAATCTTCATCTTGTATAAAATCTCCAAGGTGGCTGTCATCCTCTTCTCCAATTGGTGTTTCAAGTGATACTGGGTCTTGAGCTATTTTTTGAATTTCCATTACCTTGTCTATGGGCATTTCAAGCTCTTTTGAAAGTTCTTCTGGACTTGGTTCTCTACCAAGTTTTTGTAAAAGATGTCTTGATGTTCTTATTAATTTATTTATTGTTTCAACCATATGAACTGGTATTCTTATTGTCCTTGCTTGGTCAGCAATTGCTCTGGTTATTGATTGTCTAATCCACCAAGTTGCATAGGTACTAAATTTAAAACCTTTAGTATAATCAAATTTTTCTACTGCCTTAATTAGTCCCATATTTCCCTCTTGGATTAAATCTAAAAATAACATTCCTCTACCAACATATTTTTTAGCAATACTTACAACCAATCTCAAGTTTGCTTCTGCAAGTTCTTGTTTTGCATCTTCATCTCCATCTAATATTCTTTTTGCTAGGTCTAGTTCTTGGTCATATGTTAAAAGCTTAATTCTACCAATTTCACGTAAATACATTCTAACTGGGTCATCAACATTTATTCCTTCAAAAGTATCATCTTGTGTAATTTCATCAAGTTTTAAGTTTTCTACTTCTTTTAAATCCTCTTCGTTTGGCTCATCATCGTAGTCATCTTTTAAAACATCTACTCCCATTTCCTCCATTACATCAAATACTTTTTCTATTTGGTCTTGATTTGCGTCATCTAATTGAAGTGCAAGTTCTCCATAAGTTATTTTTCCATTTTCTTTAGCATGTTTTATTATATTGGCAACCTTTTCCTTAGCTTGTGCTCTTTCTTCTTCACTCATTCTTTTTTCTGGTTTTGCTTCTTTTTTTATATTTTCTTTATCTTCTTTCACCTTGAACTTCCTTTCTTTTTATTTTATTTTTACTAACTCTAAAATTACATCATTTAATTCTTTACTTAAATTTTTTCTTTTTTCTGGGTCATTTTCATTTGAACTTTGTAATATTAATTCATCACGTCTTTTTTCTAGTTTTTCTCTTTCATATTTTTTCAAAATATCTTCTATTGCCTTTACATTATCTGTTATTCCATAGTCTTCAGCCATAATTGCTGTTAAATGATTTTTTATTTCTTCATCTTCCATTTTATCTAGCACCAAATTTATGTTACTGTCTTCTTTTTCTAATTCTTGATATAATGCTTTCACAATTCTATTGTTTAACTCATATTTAAAGTCTTCTACTTTCATGTTATTTTTTATAATTTGAAAATTTTCCGGATTGTTTATTAATATTGATATAATAGTATTTTCTCTCTTAATGACCTCATCAGGCACATTGTTATTCACTTTTTCTTCTCTTTTGTGGATAACTACTGGCTTTGCTTTTTCTAAATTGTTTACTTTTACTTTATTTGAATATTGTAATTTATTTACTTGTCCAAAAATTGCTTCTTTGGATATATTATATCCTTTTGATAGCTTTTCTATGTATATTTCTTGTTCAATTGTATTATCAATTTTTGCAATTAATTTAGCTATTTCATTTAAAAATTTAACCTTATCACTTGCAACTTCTAAATCTAGACTTTGCTCTAACACTTTTACTCTAAATTCTAAAAGCGAAATTGCTTCATTCATTAATTTTTGAAATCTTGCTGAACCATATTTTATAATAAATTCATCAGGATCTTTTGCTCCTGTCATTTGAAGCACTCTCATGTCACATCCCATATTTTGCATGACTTCCATAGCTCTCATTATTGCATTTTGTCCTGCACCATCTGCATCAAATCCTAATATTACTTGCTCTGCATTTTTTCTTAAAAGCCATCCTTGGTTGGTTGTTAGAGCTGTTCCAAGTGCTGCAACTACATTTGTTATTCCTCTTTGATGTAGTGATATTGCATCCATATAGCCTTCTACTATAAGTAGTTTTTTATGTTCATATCTTTTTGCCACATTTAATCCAAATAAATGCTTTCCCTTGCTATATACAATGTTTTCTGGTGAGTTTAAGTATTTAAATCTTTTTGCATCTCCTAAAACTCTCCCTCCAAAAGCTATAACTCTATTTCTTACATCTAAAATTGGAATCATAAATCTATCCCTATAGAAGTCTACATATTGCCCTTGCTCATTTTTTTTGACTAATCCTGACTCAAATATTTCTTCGTCATTAAAGCCCTCTTTTTTAAGCACTCTATAGAGTTCATCATAGTTTCCAGAAAATCCTAGATTATAACTTTCTAATGTTTCATTTGTTAATTTTCTTTGTTTTACATACTCTTGTCCAGCTTTAGATTTTGAATCATACAATCTTTTATGATAATAATCTGCTGTGAAATTATTTACTTTATAAACTTTTGATTTTAATTCTTCTCTTTTGCTGTCTTCATTATTTTCCGATTTAGGAAGCACAATTCCTGCCCTATCTGCTAAATTTTCAATTGCTTCTTTAAATCCTATTCCCTCAATTTTACTTATAAATGTAAATACATTTCCTCCTACCCCACATCCAAAACAGTGGAATATTTGTTTATCTGGTGATACCGAAAATGATGGAGATTTTTCATTATGAAATGGACATAACCCGAAATAGTTTCTACCACTTCTTTTTAAATGCACATATTGTGAAATTACTTCTACTATGTCGCTATTTTCTCGTACTTCATTTAGTATTTCATCACTATAACGCACTTTTTCTCCTCTCTTTCTTTTTCAGATTTTTATTTTCCATAATATATTATTCGACGTATTTTACATAATTCCCTCTTTTTTGTTTATTTTTTTCCTCTTGCCAAATTTTTAATAATGTGATATATTAAAACAAAAAAGTGGGAGGTAATGAAACTATGTTATGGATTATCTTAGGAATTATCGTTTTAATCATAGCTTTTGTAGCATCTACATACAATGGATTAGTGCAATCAAAAATGAAAGTAGATAATGCTTGGAGTCAAATTGATGTACAACTTCAAAGAAGATTTGATTTAATACCAAACTTTGTTGAAACTGTAAAAGGATATATGAACTATGAGCAAGAAACATTTGAAAAAATTACAGCACTACGTACATCTTGGTCAAACGCATCTACTGTAGAAGACAAAGCTAAACTTAATAATGAACTTTCTTCTACATTGAAAACAATTATGGCTGTTTCAGAAAATTATCCAGACTTAAAAGCAAATGAAAACTTTATAAAATTATCAGATGAACTAAGTAATACAGAAAATAAAATTTCTTTTTCTAGACAATTTTATAATGATACTGTAACAATGTATAATACAAAAATTCATGTTTTTCCATCTAATATAATTGCTGGAATGTTTAATTTCTCAGCTGCTGAATTATTTAAAACAGATGACGAAGCTCGTAAAAATGTTAAAGTTGATTTTGGAAAATAAAAATTAAAACATACACTTTAATTAGTGTATGTTTTTTAATATTTACTCCCATTATAACAGCTGCAAATTCCATCAGCTATAATCTTAGAAACGTGCATAACAAACTTTTTATTTATTACATTTTTGCTAATACTTGCCTTAATTCCAACATCTCCTACCAATCCTTTGTTTCTATTTATTCCTTGACCCATAATAATTGGCCCATCTGTAATAAAAATTTCACCCACTAAAAAATTTTCTGATATTGCCGAATCAATTGCAATAATAAATTTATTTCTCATTTGGGGATAAAAAACTTTTAAATCCTTTTGGCTACAAATATTCTTTTGTAAATCTCCAATTACATATCTTTCTCCTAAATTCTTTTTCAAAAAGCTTCCTACATTTGGTCCTATACTATCCCATATTACATCATTTGAACCAATACATACAAAAATAGTTTCTTCTTTTGAAGTCTTTATCTTTCTTTTTAAATTAGTTACATATTCAGAAAAATTTTGCATTTTATCACCTATTTTTATATTTTGTAATTCTATAGATTTTATTACAAAAACAAAAAAATATGTATTTTTTTATTCTCTAAAAAATACATATTTTTGTCCATTAGTTTTCTTTGCTTTCATTGTTGTCCCTTGAAAAACATCGTCTAATGGAATTTCAAAATTTATCCAACAAGAATATTTTTCATTATCATTATTAATAATATTAATTTTAAATCTCACCTTACAAGCTAAATCTTCAGCTGAAATTCCTGCTTCTTTTAGAATAGTTCCATCAAATGAAACACTTTTATTTTCATCCATTTTATAATTTGTAACTATATCATTATTTATATATTCTAATGTTATAGGATTAGAACAATCTGTGTAAAATGTAGGCTCATCATAGTTTGCATTATCATTTTGTTCATTTGTATATACAATATTAAAATCAATTTCTTCGTTTGTATTTTCTTCTATTTGATTACTATTGCTTACATTTTCGTTCACATCAATACTTCCTACATCTATTGGCTCATCATTTAAATTATTTTCATCTTCTTGGTTTTCATTTTTATTCATTAATTTAGCAAATACATCACTTGATTGTTCTTCTTTTTTAGTTATTGTATCTTTCTTTTGTCCAAATTTTAAAATATTTTTATAATTTAAACTTTTATTTCCTATAGTATCTGTTCCCTCTAGGCTTATATTATCAATATATAGCTTTTTTATAGTATTCTTATTTGAAAGTTCATCTCCGTTATTTATATATACAGCAATATCTGTAAATTGATATATACTCATATTTTGAAGATTTTGTTTTTGGCTTAAATCCACCGCATTTGCACTACTGCAAATGACAATTTTTTCTACTTTAAAAACCTGTTCTTTATTTTTTTCATAATTTTCTTCATTTTCTCTTGCAAATTTTTTATATTTCATATTTTTGCTTATTATATTTCCATATCCAAATAATAAAATAATCACAATAATTAAAAGAACAGAAATTATGTATTTCGTTTTTATTTTTAATTTCATCTTTCTAACCTTTTCTAATTATAACTTACCATACAAATATTGCATATAAGTAAATACTTTATCAGCCCATCCCTCATCACTTGCATACCTTACATTTACTGATTTTGCTGTTGTTCCATTAAAATATGTGCCAGTTGCAACTAAATCTTCGCTAATTTTTGTTCCAGATGTGCGTAGATATTTTGTAGATAATGTTTCAGCCACCTTATTTATTGCACTTTCATAATTATCAAAAGATGTTGCACTATTATATGGGTCACTGTCATATGCTGTAAATCCAAATAAATTGTTTTTATCATTTGCAATTTTTGATGTTCCCCATGCACTTTCATGTATTCCTATAGATGCTAAAAATATCCCATTTACCTTATATTTTTGTTCAGCTTTATAAAAGTTTTCTGCATTTTGTTCAAATATTTTATTTTTATCACTTAAATTATTCGATAAAACTGTCTTAAAGTCGCTAAGTGTTAGACCACTTGGTACACTTAGATCCATATCTATATTCAAATTATTTTTTAACTCTGCTACTCTGTTTTTTTCTTTTATTAATGGTGAAACTGCTTCTGACGTTATATTCGTTGTCTTTACATATCCTTCTTTGTCTTTATATGAAACTTTTATCCAATCTTCTCCTGCTTCTTTTATTTTTACATTTAAATACCTTGGAACATTGCAAACCGTATTTGCCTCATCTTTTGCTTCTTCTTTTAAGTCTTCTGCTTCTAATAAATACATTTGGTCATCTATATGTACACTGTATTTTTTCAAAAAATCTGATGTTCCTTTATATACTATTTTTGTTACAGCTTCTTCCAAAGTCTTACTTTCAATTATATCTTCGTTTTGTAATTCTTCTCCTCTATATTCTTGCAAAGCTGTTACTTGTATTTTACCAATCTTTCCTTCTTGTTTTACCTGTTCTTCATCTTTTGGCAAATTATGGTTGTCCTCATATATAGTTTGATATTCTACATCTCTTTGTTCATTTATCATTTTTTTATCTGAATTTGTATTTTCAAGCATTACACTTATTACATCTACCGATTTTTGATTTTCTTCAAACACTGCTACTTTAATTTCTTCTTTATTTTGCACATTAGTAGCAAATATACGATTTTTGAAAAATGAAATCAATAAAGCAATTATGATTATCGCAATAAAAAACCACATAATACTAAATTTTATTATTATTTTTCCATCTTTGCTTTCTTTCATGCATTTCTCCTTTCGCATAAATTTAATCATCCATAATTACTATACTATACATCAAGCTTATTGTCAATGTAATCATTTACCAAAATCTTCAGAATCGCTGCAACAGGTACACCTAGGAACATTCCTATTACTCCAAAATATCCTCCTCCTATTGTTACCGAAAGTATTACTAGTATAGGACTGATTTCTAATGAATCTCCTATAATTTTTGGATTAATTATATTTGCATCTATTTGTTGTAAAATTATAATAGATACAAGCATAATTGCTGCTTTTGAAAGTCCTCCTGTTATTAATGTTATTATTGCCGAAATTGATATTGCAATTATCGCTCCAAAATATGGTATCATATTAAATAATCCTATAGAAAATCCAAGTAAACTTGCATATTTTATATTTAGCGCTTTCATGACTATTGTTGCTAATATTCCAACAATCAAGGCATCTATGAATTGGCTAGATATAAATTTGAAAAATACTCCATTTGCTTTATAAAAATATTTTTCTATTTTATTTACTGTTTTTTCTTTAAACATTACCTTTGTTACTTTTTTGAAAAATGATAATATTTCATTTCTTTCCGCTAATATGTATATTGATACTACTATTGCAACAAATACATCAAATATCCCTGTTGCAAATCCAACTGCACCTTTTACATATCCTGTTATTCTGTCTAAGCTCAGATATTGTTGTAAATCAAAATTTTGTAATTCTTTTATTGCATTATATACTTTTTCTGTCTTAAAAATAGAATCATCTGGTAAATTACTATACATCTCTATTACTTTATTATAGTAATTTTCTAGGTTTCCTATTAACTCATTTATGCTTTCTATTAAAACTGGTAATATGAAATTAATTATTATAACTAGTATTAAAAGTGTCATCAAATAAGTTGTAAGTATTGCAAATTTTCTTGCATTTTTTCTTATAAATTTTGGCTTAGTCTTTTTATACAATTTTTCAATTTTGTTTTCTGGAATATATAGTAAATATGCCATTAGTAGTCCAGCTAAAAACGGCGAAACTATTGACAATAAGTTTCCTACTATATTTGTTATATTTCCTATTCCTTCTATTATTTTGTATGCTAACATTAGGCTTATTCCTATTGTAAAGAAAAATAGCCATGTTTTTCCATGATTTTTTATTTCTTCTTTCATTTTGTTTCCTTTCTGCACCAAAAGGACCGGATCTTTTTGGTACATTTTTGACCCATCAGGGTCGGTTCTTTTTGGTTCCATTCAATTTTTATATTTCAATTTCTAACCCCACTGGGCAATGGTCACTTCCATAAATTTCTGAAAATATATGAGCTTCCTTTATTTTTGAAGCAATCTTTTCTGATACGATAAAATAATCAATTCTCCATCCTACATTTTTTTCTCTTGCTTTTCCCATGTATGACCACCAGCTATAGCTATCTGTTTTATCTGGATATAAATATCTATAGGTATCTACAAAACCCTCATTTAATAGTTCTGTCATTTTATTACGTTCTTCATCTGTAAATCCTGCATTGCCTCTGTTTGTCTTTGGATTTTTTAGGTCTATTTCTTTATGGGCTACATTTAGGTCGCCACACATAATAACAGGCTTTTGCTTGTCTAATTCTAAAAGGTATTTTCTTATTTCATCTTCCCAAACTTGCCTATATCCGTAATCTTTCTAATTCTCTTTTTGAATTTGGAGTATATATATTTACCATATAGAAATCTTTAAATTCTAATGTTATAACTCTTCCTTCTTTGTCATGTTCTGGTATATTTATTCCGTATTTTACTGATATTGGCTCTTGCTTGCAAAATATTGCCGTTCCAGAATATCCCTTTTTTTCTGCGCTGTTCCAGTAGCAATGATACTTTTGAAATATTGGTAAATTAAGAATTTCCTTTATTTCTTTATCTTCTTTTCCTGGTATTATTTGCATTTTTGTTTCTTGTAAACAAAATATATCCGCATCCTGCAAGCTGAAAAATTCTTCAAATCCTTTTTTTATGCATGCCCTTATTCCATTTACATTCCATGAAATTAAATTCATATTTTTCCTCTTTTCTTGATATTTCTATTTTTTGCCATCCCATTCATCATAAAATTCTTTTAAAAATCCCTCCATGTATTTGGTTCTTTCTGTAGCAATATTTTTTGCCTCTTCAGTATTTATATTATCTTTTATTTTTAAAAGTTTTTCATAAAAATGATTGATAGCATGCCTTTTTTTGTTTCTATATTCATCTTCTGATTTTATTTCTACTATCCCGAGTATCTGGGTCATATATAGGATTTTGTTTTTTTCCATTATATGCAAAGCATCTGGCAATTCCTATAGCTCCAATTGCGTCTATTCTATCAGCATCTTGAGCAATTTTTCCCTCTTTTGAAAGTTCTATATTATTAAATCCACCTTTAAAGCTTAGATTTTCAATGGAAAATATTATATTTTCTAGTTTCTCACTATTTATATAATTTATTACTTGTAAATTTGTAAGCAGTTCAGTTAGTTTCGTCCTTATATTCCCTTCAAAAAATTTGCTATCATATATATCATGTAATAAAGTTATCATCCTTATTATAAATTCATCAGCATTTTCACTTTGATTAATCTTCATGGCTAAATCATGAACTCTTTTTACATGCCACCAATCATGTCCAGTTGATTCCCCTGTCATTTCTTTCTTTATATATTTCTCTACTTTTTCTATAATTTCATCTTCGTTCATAGTTTTATTCTCCTTTCATTTTAATTATAAATGTCTTAATTTCGAAAATCAAGCAAAACACTACAGTGCTTTGCCTGATTTTTAGATTTTATTAGTAATTGCACTTTAAATATTTGTCACAAAGTTCTTTAGACACTTTTCTTTGTGCCAGTTTCATTTTTAACATTAACACATCCAGATTATTTTCCTGGATTTCTTCCCAGAAATCAATCCTGTTTTCGCTTAATCTACAAAGCGGAAATGTTGCATCATGGTTTACATACAAATCGTGATTCTCTCTACAATATTCTATAGGCTGCTTGCAAAGCATTGCTTTAGAACAAGTGCATTGAGTTAGAAAAACACTATGTTCATCTTTTTTATAGCATTCTAGTCTTCCATCTGTTTGTTTCTTCATATATCCCAATTCTTCCAATTGCTCTCTAAGTGTTTCTATTCTAACACAATCGCTTTGATTATTTGGGAATAATTCTGTACATTTCACTGAAGCATTAATTCCAATTGAATACTCAATTAATCTGTTTAATTCCATAGTTTCCCACTCATTCTGAACACACGGAGTCACATTTAATCTAATTTCTAAATTAGGATACAATGCTCTTACTACTTGCAAATTCTTTTTTACAACATATAGCATTTCTGGTTCCCGACCTGTAATGTTGCCATATGTTTCCTGATTTAGTGTATGAATAGATACATTAATTCTATTTACGTACCTTAAAACAGGTAAATGTAAATGCACTAAAGAACCATTTGTAACAATTGTTATTTTTGCTCCACTGTTATACAACCTTTCAATCAATGTATCGCATTCACGAAAAACAAATGGTTCTCCTCCTGACAAAGTAACCCCATTCCATTTTTGCATATCACAATACATCTTAAATAATGTTAAATAGTTATCTACACTTAGTTCATGTCTCCGTGAACACATTCCACTAATTCCTTCTGAATGACAAAAATAACAATTATAGTTACATTTTTTTGTTAATAAAAATCTAATATCTCTTTCCTTCATTTTGACCTCCTCCAATTGTTTAAGGTTTTTAAAAATAAGCAATAACTTCTTGTAACACCAAAATTATATATCCTTTTTTATGTATTGTCAACTAAAAAAACAAGAGGTTACCAATTTAATTACCCCTTGTTTCAATTATCATATTAAATTTTAATACCATCCATTGCTTTGAAAATAACTCCATGCTGAAGATGGGCTTCCATATCTTGAACTAATATAACTTAGTCCCCAATTTATTTGAGTTTTATAGTTTGACATATAATCAGACCCAGCTGATGCCATTTTTGAAGCTGGTAATGCTTGTGGTATTCCATAAGCTCCTGAACTACTATTACGTGAATTTGGATTCCATCCGCTTTCTCTGTTCCATAATTTTACAAGTGCATTAAAATCATTATCAGACCAACCATAAGATGAACATGCACTTCTTGCATACTCTTGATATTCTGCAACTGTTCCTGATATTTGTCCTCTTGATGTATTTTCTGACCTTGATGTTATTACATTTGAATTTATTTGTATTATTTTATTTACAGGTTCTTCAATTACTTCTTCAGCTATTTTGTTTTTCTCAATTTCAGTATCATTTTGATATTTTATTTTATAAGTAACTTTTTTCTTTCCTTCTTTTCCTTCTTGTATTACCTTATTTTTTGTTGATGATGCACCACCTGATACATCTTTTGTTATTGTTTCAAAAGGAATTGTTTCTTCTTCTTCGACTATTTTTTCTGTAACTTGTGAGTATGCATCAAGGATTGTTTCTAGAGTTGTTTCTACTCCACTTTCTGATACTTTGGCAACTTCTATTTCTTGTTTAGACTTGTCTGTTATTTTTATAAGTTTATTTGATGTAATTTCTTCATTTATTCCTGGTGTTACTTTTTCGTTTTCCTCTAATATTATATTATTATTCTCAAGTATTTCTTTTACGCTTGTCTTCGATGTAAGTATGGTCATTTCATATCCATTTGATAATTGGATTTTTACTGTATTTACTTGTGTTGTTACAGCCATTACTCCAGCACCTGAAAGTAAGACTAATATTAAACATATTATTACCATTTTTATTAATGATAGTTTATTTTTCTGCATATAACAGATACCTCCTTTAACAACAATTTCTATTATACCGCGTTCTTCGAATTTTGTCAAATTTGGTAAAATTTTACATTTTTCTTTTTGTTGTTTGATGTTAGTATATTATATGCTTGAGTTTACATTTTATGATAAAAATTTTTTGCATTGTACATTGGGACTGGTTCTTTTGGTGTCAATTGGCATAAAAAGAAACGGTCCCAATGAGTACAAAAATTATTTTATTTCATTACCATAATAACTATCAATCAAAATCTGTTTCAACTCAGAAACTAAAGGTACTCTAGGATTTGCTGTAGTACATTGATCTTCAAAAGCTCTATCTGCTAGCAAATCAATTTTAGCTATAAATTCTTTTTCGTCTACCCCAGCATCTTTGAAAGACTTAGGGATATTAAGTTTTTCATTCATTTCTTGAATTTTAGTAATTAAAGAATTTATACCTTCTTCAACAGTATCAGCCTTTAGTCCTACCTTTTTAGCTAAAGCGGCATACTTTTCATCTGCTATAAAATACTCATATTTTGGGAAAGATACAAATTTTGTAGGTCTGCTACTATTATATTTTATAACATAAGGAAGTAAAATTGCATTTATTCTACCATGTGGTAAATGGAATTCAGCTCCTATTTTGTGTGCTAATGAGTGGTTTATTCCTAAAAATGCATTTGTAAATGCCATACCTGCTATTGTACTTGCATTATGCATCTTTTCACGAGCTAGTTTATTATCTCCATGTTCATATGCTTCTATTAAATATTGAACTACTAATTCTGATGCTTTTTCAGCTAAACCATCTGTATAATCTGATGCCATATTTGAAACATAGCTTTCAATTGCGTGTGTCAACACATCCATTCCTGTATCAGCTGTAATTGATTTTGGTAAGCTCATTACCAAATCTGGGTCAACTATTGCAACATCTGGAGTTAATTCATAATCTGCTAATGGATATTTTTTATTTTTTACTTTATCTGTTAATACTGCAAATGATGTTACTTCTGAGCCTGTTCCCGAAGTCGTTGGAATTGCTACCATTTTGGCTTTTACTCCAAGTTTTGGGAATTTATAAGTACGTTTACGTATATCCATGAATTTTAATTTTAATCCCTCTGGATCTGCATCTGGATGTTCATAGAACAACCACATTCCCTTAGCCGCATCTATTGCACTTCCTCCACCTAAAGCTATTATTACATCTGGTTTAAAGTTGTTCATTAATTCTAATCCTTTATTTACTGTATCAAATGATGGGTCAGATTCAACTTCACTAAATATTTCACAATGTACGTGATTTGCTCTTTTTCTTATATGATACAAAATTCTATCTACATATCCAAATTTCACCATACCTGGGTCTGTTACGATAAATGCTCTTTCTATATCTGGCATTTTTTCTAAGTAAGCAATTGAGCCTGCTTCAAAATATATTTTTTCTGGAACTTTAAACCATTGCATATTTACTCTCCTCCTTGCAACTCTTTTTATATTTATAAGGTTTACACTTGATACATTGGCTGTTGTTGAGTTTCCTCCAAATGAACCACATCCAAGTGTTAGTGATGGCATGTTTGTGTTATAAATATCTCCAATTCCTCCATGAGTTGATGGTGAGTTTACAATTATTCTTCCAGCTTTCATTTTTTCAGAAAATTCTAATATTTTTTCTCTATCCTCTGAATGTATTACTGCTGTATGGCCTAGTCCTCCAAATTCTAGCAATCTTTCGGCTTTATCAAGAGCTTCTTCGAAGTCCTCTACTATATAATAAGTTAATACTGGGCTTAATTTTTCTTTTGAGAATGGATAGTCTTTTCCTATTCCTTCTTCATATACCACAATTACTTTTGTGTCTTCCGGTATATCAAATCCGGCTTGTTTTGCTATTTTATATGGACTTTGACCTGGTATAAACGATTTTAGTTTAAATCCTGTTTCATCATTCCAGTCAAACATTGCATTTTTTAGTTTTTCTTTCTCCTCTGGACTTACAAAATAACATCCAGCTTTTTTCATTAATTCTTCAAATTCTTTGTATATTTCTTTTTCTACTAATACAGATTGCTCTGATGCACATATCATTCCGTTATCAAATGATTTTGACATTACTAAATCATTTACTGATGTTTTTAGCTTTGCTGATTTTTCAATAACACATGGTACATTTCCAGGTCCTACTCCTAATGCTGGTTTTCCACATGAATATGCTGATTTTACCATTCCTGTTCCACCTGTTGCTAAAATCAAATCAACTCCCGGATGATTCATAAGTAACCTTGTTGCTGTAACTGATGGTTCTGGTATCCATAATATACAGTTTTCTGGTGCTCCAGCTTTTATAGCTGCTTCTCTTAAAATTTCTGCTGCCCTTACTGAACATTTTTGGGCTGATGGGTGAAATCCAAATATTATTACATTTCTTGTTTTTGCTGCTATTATTGATTTAAACATTGTTGTTGATGTTGGATTTGTAACTGGTGTTACTCCTGCTATTACTCCTATTGGTTCTGCTATTTCTACATAGTCATCTTCATCATTTTCTTTTATTATTCCGACTGTTTTTTCGTGTTTTATGCTATGATAAATATACTCTGTTGCAAACATGTTCTTTGTTATTTTGTCTTCGTATATTCCTCTCCCTGTTTCTTCTACAGCCATTTTTGCTAATTCCATATGATGCTCAAGTCCTGCCATTGACATTGCTTTTGTTATGTTGTCAACTGTTTTTTGGTCTAGTTTTAGGTATTCTTTAGATGCTTGTTTTGCTTTTTCTACTAATTGGTCTATCATTTGTTTTATTCTCATTTCATCTTGGTTTTCTGGCATAGTTATCTCCTCCTATTTTTTCTTATTGTTAGTCTATGTAATTTTATTATATTTATTATTTTTTTGCAATGATTTTTGAAATTATTATTTTATTTCTTCTATTTCTATTCTATCTTTTATAGCAACAATAGAATAGCATTTGAAATTTGGAACCATTTTCATTTCTTCTGAATTGCTATAATATCTTAATTGCATTTTAGCCTCTTCTTGTTTTTCTACCAATAAACTATTATTCTTTACATAATCTTCTTGTTTTATATATTTAAATTCTAGTAATACACCATATCTTTCTTTAATATTTTCTTTTGGTATTAATAACAAATCCGCAAATTTTCCACTGTTTTCTAATTCAGATTTTACATATACCGTTCCTAGCATTCTACATATAGTATAAAAAATCACTTTAACATATTTCTCGTCAAATCTGCTGTAATCTCTATTAGATAAATTTGTTAAAAATATTTTTAAAACATCTACTAGCCTTTTTATTTTTCCTTCTAAAAGCAATTCAGTATTTATTGCCTCCGTATCTATAGAATCGGTTGTAATGTTAGCTTTCCTGCTAATATATTCTAAAAAATAATTACTGTAAATTTCTCGTATTACATCATTTGGTATTTGAAACTTACATTTACTAAATCCTTTTTCTTTTATTGTCAAATAGCCCAAATAAAATAACAATGATATTAACTCTTTTTCTCCAAATTCTATTTCAACATTGAATTTTTCAGTTAAAGTGCTTTCAACATATTCTCCAGCTACAATTTTTTCTAATAATTCTACTTTGTTCATATTTTGACACAAATCCATAAATGCCTCTATTTTACTATAGTCACTTAATATGTTTATATCAACTAATTTTTCAGGTATTTTATTTTGTTCCTGATATAAATTCAAAAAATATAAAGTCATATTTGAATTATATAGTTTGTATTCATCTATGTTTTCTCTTATCATATCCGAAAAAATATATCCATCATAATTTATTTTTATTATTGGTAACAATTCATCTTGTTTTTCGTTAGAAATTTCCAATTTAGTCATTAAATATTGTACATCTTTCTTACTAAAACCTAACATATCATTAAATTCTATATTTTTAGTTATATCTCTTGCTATATTAAATCCACTCGTTGTACTATCTAATGTTATAGGCGCTACTCCAGTTATAAATATTCTATCTACAACCGTTTCTGTTCCTTTTTTTAGTATTTCATACCATTTTCTTATCTTTCCATTTTTTGCCAAAAGATTTTTAAATTCATCTGTTCTAAAACCTAAAAGTTCATTTGCAAAGTGGTCATATTCATCTATAATAACATAAATCTTGTCATTTGCCTTTTGTATTTCAAAAGCTTTAAATAAATCATCCAAGATTCCTTCTGCTTCATAATTTCTATTCACATAAAAGTCCATTTTATATTTTTGCACAAACACCTCTATAGATGACGCAACTTCTCTTTTAAAACCTTCTTTTGCTTCGTCTAGTGTTTCTGTACTTATTCCTGAAAAGTTAAATCT
Source organism: uncultured Clostridia bacterium (assembly GCA_934148985.1). Lineage (GTDB taxonomy): Bacteria > Bacillota > Clostridia > TANB77 > CAG-508 > CAG-269. Next base: position 17,710 of record CAKPDO010000011.1, on the reverse strand, counting down.
TAATATGCAATAACGATTTTTATTTTTTGTTGGATTTTTACCAATATATGTATTTTTAAACAGCTCATTAAATTTATCTTTTTTGTTTTGGTCATAATAACATTCTAATGTACTTGTAAATAATGTTTTACCAAATTTTCTTGGTCTTAAAAACATTATTGTAGAATCTGCCAATTTTTCCATTTTTTCTATATACATTGTTTTATCAACATATATTCTATTTTCTTCAACTATCTTTTCATAGTTGCTTATACCATTTGATAGTTTTTGCATATTTTTCGCTCCTTTTCTTTAAATTCCATCTATGCAATTATCATAAATCCATTGCTTTAGCTCATCATATTTATGTGTTCAATGACGTATTTCCACGCATCTCGTAGATTACAGACTATTGATATTTCTGATGTTTTTATATTCTGGACATTTACATCATTTAAAATATCATTTGTTTCTGCAAATGTTACTGCTATTCCCTCTAAACTTGCACTTTTATACACTACAGCTACTAGTAATCTTTCTGCCATTAATATGTTGTCTTGCTGTGGCATATTATATTGGCTTTGCATGTGGTCTCCTTTTTTACTTTTTATATTGTACTAAAAAAAAGAAAAAATAGCAATATTATTGCTAGCTTTTCTTTTTTCTGATTTTTATGCGTATATTTTTATTTTTGTAATGTTACAATGTTATATAAAGTACAACTCGGAAGCCAAGATTAATATCGCATTTGCTATACCTAAGCTCACCATAACGTTCTGAAATAGAAATATTGATGCCATTACTAAGAAAACTACCTCCGCGAAGTACCCCAAATATTCCCGTTTCATTTTTATCAGTTTTAAAATTTTTTTCCTCAGTTGTCCATTCCCACATATTTCCTGCCAAATCATATATGTTGTTCTTTTTAGTTTCCTCTGCTCCCCCAGTTGCTATTTCATATACTATCCTATTTTTATTTGTACCAATATACCTTGGACCCATTTCTAAAACTCCCAATCTATACTTTGCTGCATATGATTTCCAATAATGCTCATCTAAAAAAACATGCTCCGCATATAAAACATTTTTTAATGACATTTCTACATCAATATAATTTCCATAGCTCGTTGATTTTATACAATCTATCCCCATTTTACTATACCACGCTAAAACTGTATCCCACGCATAACTATCTATCAAACTGCTTGTTACTGTTTTACTGTCTTCATACATTTTTCTAGACACATCAACTGCATTCTTTTGACTAATTCTGTTCCAACTAGCATTATTTTTTTTACTTACCGGTATCATTTCAGAAATATTATCATTTCTATTTCCATTTAAACTTCCAGCTTCTTCTCCATTTGTCCATCCATATGCTGCTCCATCTTTTCTTTCCCATAAATCACTATTTTCAGGAAGGCCTGCTTCAAATCTTGCAATATAAAAGCCTCCATATTTTGCCACACTATCTGTATTTCCTCCATCATCTTTCCATTCTGATGTTGCTGTATATCCAGCTGGTGTTGTTGTATAATAATATTGCTTCAAGTCTCCATTTTCATCCTTATACTTCTCTCTCCAAGTCTTAGCCAACCCATTAACCTTTTCATAAGTAACCGTAGTTCCATTATCAGTCGCATCAGTAGCACTTTTATCAACACTACAAGGCACCCAAACAAATTGATTTCCGCCTTTAGAATTATTATCATCATCACCATAAATATCAGAAATAACCATTCCATTCGAAGGCTTACCAGTAACATAATAAAAGCCATTTGGAATAACTGCCCTCATTCCATTTTCCTCTTCAACAATTATTCTAACCTTTCCGTTTGATAAAAGTTCTTTATCTTCTACTTTTTCAGCATTAGATATTGTTACTTGATTCATATTATTTCCAGTAATCTTTTTCTTTTCACTCTCATTGCCGATAATATCACTCATCGCATACGTTTTTCCATTATATGTTACAGTTTTATCTGTTTTATTTACACTTATTTTACCATTTGAATTATTGCTCCATTTCTCCAAAATATATTCATCTTCATTTTTACCATCATTTCCTTGATAATAATCTATTAATTCAGAAGTTGCTTCAACTTGTAAATATTCCAAATCTGATGCATCCTCGCTGTTCTTTTTGGCTTCAGTAGTACGTCTTAAAATTCCGATTTTGTCCAATAAGTGCATTTATGCTTATCCCAGCCAATATCAAAATCACAATTACAGTCACAACCAAAGCAATCAAAGTTATTCCCTCATTTTTACATCTTCTATTTTTCAACATAAAATTTCATCCTTTCTCATTCACGTGCAAAACTTATACTACATCCTGTAGTTTTAATATATCATAACTGCCATCAACTTTCAATTGTTTTTATCAATGTAATTCATTTGTAAAGTAAATGTAATATATTTGTAATAATTTTATGTATTCATTTTGTTTCAAGTCTTGTAAGTGTTTTTCATTGTTTTTTCAAATGAATTTCAAGATTATAATATTACCAATATCAAAGTATAATAATTAATAATTCTAAGAAATGGAGGAGATTATCATAAACGTATTTAATAAATTTTACGATAAAGACATCATTATCCAAAAAACATTTGAAATAGAAACAACACTTTATGACAGGATAGAATTTTTGTCTGAAAATATATATGATGCATCAATCAGTAAGCTTATAAACGCTTGTATTGATGATTTAGTCGAAACAGAAGATGTAAAATTATACCCTAAAGATGGCACAGAATTATATCTCAAACATTCTTTACTTTTAAGAAGATATTCACTAGATAATTTAGAGAAACTAAAAGTAAAATTTGATATTTCTGTTTACAAATTAATAAACATAGCTATCCATAGAGCCTTAGACGAATTCGACAAAGAAACCAAATAATTCAAATCGTACTTTGATATAAAAATGGAAGAAACTACTTCCATTTTTATTTTATTTTTATTATTGTGTCTTTTTTATCATTTAATATGCAAATTACTTCTTCATTATCTAATCCCATAAAACTAACATTGTTTAAAGAAAAACCAATAAAATTGTCACTTAACATATCATATATCTTTAAATCATCGTTTTCTATAGTATAATTAAATTTCGAAAAAGTTAGTTCAGATAAAAAATCAGCTTCGACTTTTATTTTTGTTAGCTTATTTACTTGCAATTGTAATTTTTCTATTAATTCTTTTCTAGAAATTAATTCCATCTTTATCCCTCCTATCCTAAATAATAGTAATGAGAATACTTTTGATTTAATATTTATTATTCAATAATTTTTGAAAAAATATTCCAATGAATTAAAATTTTACATTGATGTCGTTTCTTTTTACAAATAATACGATAATTTTCCATTGAGGCCGTTCTTTCGTAAAATGAAACCGTCCTCAATGAAAAAACGGTTCCAGTCTAAGAACCGCCTTTTTTCTTCTATGATGCCTCAATTAATACAAATAATATTGAGGGTTATATGCTACTCCATTTACTCTAATTTCCAAATGTAAATGTGGCCCTGTTGAATTACCAGTTGAACCAACAGCTGATATAACTTGTCCTTGAGTTACTTTTTGACCACTTGACACATATATTTTGCTACAATGTCCATAGTATGTTTGAACTCCATTTGAATGTGATATTACTACTAAATTTCCAAGCGAACCTTTATATCCCGCCCATATAACAGTTCCAGAAGCCGCCGCTTTAACTGGGGTTCCTCTTGAAGCACCTATGTCTAATCCCGTATGTGCACCTGATCTAATACTACTTATTGAGCCAAATCTTGATGTTATTGTTCCTGTAATTGGCTTTATGAGTGATATTCCTAGTGATGTAGATGATCTTGACATATTTGCTGATGTAGAAAATCCTGATGAATTTCCACTATATGTTGTTTTTTTGCTTTTAGTTGATGCTACTTTTGTAACTTTTTGTTCTACCTTTTTTTCTTTGTATAAACTTGCAATTGCTTGCTCAGCACTTACGAAATCCGCAAGTTCTGTATTATATTTTTCGACAATTTGCATATTCCCTGCGTTTTCACTGTCTTTATCTTTCAAGCCTTGAATTATGCTTTCTGCTGTTGAAAAGTCTGATACACTAAGTTTTTCTTCATTATCATCTAATATCGCATAATATTTATAATATGTAGTTCCATTTTCGGCAATTTTATCGTATATTTCATCATCATTCGTTGTTATTCCTCTTTTTAGTAAACATAAATCATAAGTTGGCATATAATCTAGTTCTACAAATGCTACATTATTGCTATCGCCATTTCCATTTTCTATGTATTCATCTATCCTTGCTTGTAATTTACTCTTTTGTGCACAATAGCCTATAATTTTTCCATTTAGTGAAACACTATAAATTGGTTTATATAATAAAACTACTGCACCAGCTATAAGAAATGTCGCTATACTTACTAATATAAAGAATTTCATAGAAGTTCTTATTTTGATAAGTATTTTCTTCATTTAAACCTCTCCTAAAAATATTTTTCTTTATTTTATACTACCCTTTTATTTTTTTCAATTTTAAAATTCGATTACTTATCCTTGGTTTTCTTCCTATCCTTTTATATTTCTTCATTTTTATGCTTGATTTGCAAATTTATCATATAATCTCCAATTTTGCAAATTTTGCCATAAGCCTTTTATGTCCAACTTTGTCAAAGTTGATATCAACCTTTAAATCTCCGCCCTCTGGCTCTGTTTTTGTAATTATTCCCTCGCCAAACTTTTTATGGAATATTCGTACTCCAACTTGATATTTTGATAAGTCTACACTTGATGAATTTGTTGACATTTTTCCAAGTCCATTCAAGAAACTTTCTGCTGATTTTCCAAAGCTTGAAACTTTTCCAAATACTGAACTTGCTGCAACTGCTGGTTTTGAGCTAACATCATTAATATTATAAGATTTGACTTTTCCATTTTCACCATGATTTCCATATGTCCAAGCATATTTGCTTTCATCTTTTTGTTTTTTAATTCCTGTGCCAAAAGCATCCTCATATCCATCTAATAATTCTTGTGGAATCTCTTCTAAAAATCTTGATGGAGCATTGCAACTTGTTGAACCAAATACAGTCCTCATTTTGCTATATGTTAAAAACAAATTTTCTTTTGCTCTTGTAACTCCAACATAACATAAACGTCTTTCTTCTTCGATCGCCTCAGGCTCACCAATTGACCTGAATCCTGGGAATATTCCTTCTTCCATTCCAACCAAAAATACAACTGGAAACTCCAAACCTTTTGCACTATGAAGTGTCATTAGAGTTACAGAATCATCTGTTTCTTCTACATTATCAATATCAGATGAAAGTGTCATTCCCTCCAAGAAATCTTGTAAAGTGTTTTCTGCTTCTTCATTCTCAAATTCCATAGCCACATTTAAAAATTCATCTAAGTTTTCAAGCCTGTTTTCTGCTTCTATTGTCTTTTCTTCTTCTAATACCTTTATATACCCAGATTTTTTAAGCATATATTGTATAAATTCTGATACTTTCATATCATCTTTTTTAGATTTTGCATCTTCAATTAAATCTACAAATTCTCTGGATTTTAAATATACCCTATTTAATCCATATAAATTTGCGTCTTTAATTACTTCATACATTGAAATTTCATGATGATTTGCAAGCGCTTCAACTTGGTCTAGACTTGTTTTTCCAATTCCTCTTTTAGGCTCATTAATTATTCGTATTAAGCTCAAATTATCAGCTGGATTTTGGGCTAATCTTAAATATGAAATAATATCTTTAATTTCTTTTCTTTCATAGAATTTTAGCCCTCCTACCATCTTGTATGGAATAGCTTCTCTTCTTAAAATATCTTCTATAGCTCTTGATTGTGTATTCATTCTATACAAAACTGCAAAATCTGAATATTTATAATTTTCTTCTCTTTTTAATCTTGAAATCTGCTCTACAATAAATGATGCTTCGTCATACTCATTATCAGCTGAGTATACTCTAGGCAAAGCACCTTCTCCATTTTGAGTCCACAATTTTTTTTCATACTTTGTTTCGTTATTTTTTATTATAGCATTTGCTGCTTTTAAAATATTTCCTGTGCATCTATAATTTTGTTCCAATTTTATTATTTTGGTATTTTTAAAATCTTTTTCAAAATTCAAAATATTTGAAATATCTGCCCCTCTAAATGAATATATTCCTTGGTCATTATCTCCAACTACAGTTATGTTTTGGTTTACTTCTGCAAGCATTTTTACAAGTGTAAATTGAGATTTGTTCGTATCTTGATACTCATCAACTAATACATATTTGAATTTAGATGAATAATAATTTGCAATTTCTGGATTTTCACTAAAAATTTTTATTGTAAAATTTATTATATCATCGAAATCTATTGCATTATTTTCCTTTAATCTTTTTTGATATAATTCGTAAACTGTTGCTATTCTTTCTCTTCTAAAATCCCCATGAACTTTAAAGGCATATTGACCTGGCTCTAGCATTTCATTTTTAGCATTACTTATTTCCGCTTGAACTGATTTTTCTGAAAACTGCTTGTCATCTATATTTAATTCTTTTAAACATTTTTTTATTAGAGATTTTTGGTCTGATGTATCAAATATTATAAATGAACTATCATAACCTATTTGGTCTATATGTTTTCTAAGTATTCTTACACATATCGAGTGAAATGTTCCCATCCATATATCTTTTGCATTTTCTCCAACTAAAGCTGCTATTCTTTCTTTCATTTCATTTGCTGCTTTATTCGTGAATGTTATCGCTAATATATTCCATGGAAGAATATTTTTTTCTTGCATTAAATACGCAATTTTGTGTGTTAATACTTTTGTTTTTCCAGAACCTGCTCCAGCTATTACAAGTACAGGTCCATCTGTATTTACTACTGCTTCATATTGTTTATCATTTAATCCGTTTAATATTTCTTGCATTTATTTTCTCCTTTTTGTGAACCAAAAATTGGCAAATGTGAGCAAAGGGCCCATTGGGGTCGGTTCTTTTTGGTCCCATGAAATTACTTTCCTATTATATATTTTTTGTGTTTTATTGTCAATAAAAAAATCAAAAGCCCTGATTCATTATGTATCATTGCTTTTGTTTATTTTTAACATTCATTAACATAAATATACCGAGCTAAATTTTAGTTGCTAAAATCCCAATAATAAATCCTATCATATTTCCGCACAGCGCTTGTTCTTCCTCTATATAATTTATTTGATTCTGGAATTAATTCGCCTGATACAATATAGAGCATTGCCCCTGCTGCAAAACTTAAATTTATTGATATTATTGTTTCTGAAATGCTTCCTATTATGGCTCCAAAAAAAGCTCCTATCCCTGTTGTAATTCCAGATAATACCACATAAAAAATTACTTTTCCAATTTTCATGCCTCCATTTTTCATTGGAACTGCCATGGATATTCCTTCTGGTATATCATGTAAACAAATAGCCAAAGCCAAACCTATTCCCAACTTAGTTGAAGCTTCAAAGCCAGAGCCAATTGCTAGCCCCTCTGGAAAATTATGTATTGCAAGCCCAATACTTACAATAATTCCTGTTTTTAATAAATTATTAACTTTAAACTCTCTTTTTTGATTAAATTTTTTACTTACTAATAAATCACAAAATATCATTGCAATTATTCCTAAAATTATACCCATTATTACAGTTATAATATTTGCTATTCCTAATGCTTCTGGCACTAAATCAAAACATATTATTGACATCATTAAGCCTGATGCAAAAGACAGTATAAAACTTAAAAATTTATTTGATACATTTTTGAAGAAACATCCTATTATACCTCCCAAAGTAGTACCAAAGGTACCAAAAAATAAGCCTAATAGCGTTGTTTTTATTATATCCATAAATCCACCTCTATTAGACTTTATTATTAATAATCGTTTTTTATTCTTTTTTTCACATTTAGACCGTTTCTTTTTGCCAAATGATGCGTCCCTTTTACCTTGAGCTCACATATCACTCCAGTAAAAGAAACGGTCCAACCTGTCAAAAAGACTATCCTAACAATTCTTTAACTACTTCATTAATAGCTTTGCCATCAGCTGCTGCTCCAATTTTAGATTTTGCTTCTTTCATAACTGGTCCCATATCCTTCATAGAAGTTGCGCCAAGTGAGGCAATAACTTCTTTTACAATCTCTGCAATTTCATCATGGCTTAATTGTTTTGGTAAATATTTTTCTAGAACCTCAATTTCTTTATTTGTCTGTTCTATTAAATCGTCCCTACCACCTTTTTCAAATTCAACTATTGCATCTTTTTTTCCTTTTACTTCTTTAGCAATAATTTCTATTATTTTTGCATCATCAACTTCAATTCCTTTATCCTTTTCAATTTGCAAAATAGCTGCTCTTACCATTTGAACAGTATCTTTCTTTATTGTATTTTTCTCTTTCATAGCATCTTTTAAATCTTGCATTAATTCTTCTTTTAACATTTTAAATCCTTCTTTCTAAATTTATTTTTTATCATCTTTTTCTTCATCTTCTGTTGTTTCATAGCCTTTTCCTGTTTTGTTTAAAATTCCATTTATGCTATTCATTATATCTTCTAAATTTTCATCAAAGTCGTCGCGTCTTACTTCTAGCATTTTATTCATCTCCTTTAATATAATTTGACCATTATTATGAAATTTTTTTTAAATTATTCTATCTATTTTCTAAAAACAATTTCACAGCATTTTCATAAGTTACTTTTGCAATAAATTCAGGTTCTACACCCTTAAATTCAGCTAGCTTCTCGACCACATATTTCAAATTGCTCGAATCATTTCTCGTTCCTCTTACAGGTTCAGGAGCTAAATAAGGAGCATCAGTTTCAATAAGCATCTTATCATATGGAACCATCTCTACAATTTTAGCTGCATTTTTAGAACTTTTAAATGTACATGTTCCACCAAATGCAATATATAATCCAGCGTCTAGACCTTGTCTTACAAGTTCTGGGTTAAATGGACAACAATGCAATACTCCTAATTTTTCTAATTTATATTTTCTAATAATTTGAATAGTGTCATCTATAGCATCTCTTGAATGTATTGAAATTGGTAGTTTTAATTTATTTGCAAGTTCTATTTGTTTTATAAAGGCATATTTTTGAAGTTCTTTGTTGTCTTCTCTCCAATGGTAATCTAATCCAATCTCTCCTATTGCCACAGTTTTCCTATTATAGATTGCTAATTCTTCTATTTTACATATACTTTTCCACAGTTCTTCCTCTGTTTGTGGAATCTCCTCTGGATGAATTCCAACAGCTGAATATATAAAATCATATTTTTTTGATAATTCAATTGCTTTTTTTGATGTTTCTATATTACACCCCATATTTAAGCATTTAGTTACACCTGCATTTTTCATTTTTTCAACTACTTGCTCTCTATCTTCATCAAACTTTTCGTCATCTAAATGCATATGTGTATCAAAGTATTCCATTTTGTCTTGTCCTTTCCCTTATTTAAATAAAACTGTTACATTAGCAACTGCATAGTCTCTGCAATGTGATATACTTACATCTACATTTTCTACTTTCTTTTCATTTAAAAATAATATTTCTATTTTAGGTCTTCCATCTTCATCATTTGTGGTTTCTATATCTTTCCATGATATTTCAAATTTATCTTCCACACCCTCAGATACTGCTTTAAATGCTGCTTCCTTTACTGCAAATCTTGCGGCATAATGTTGGTATTTATTTTTCCCTTTACTTTCACAGTATTCTATTTCTTTTTTTGTGTATACTTTATTTAAAAATGAATCACCTAATTTTTCTATACTATCTCTAATTCTTTCTATTTCTATTATATCTATTCCACATTTTACTTTCATATTTTTGCCTTTCAATTTATTTTAGACTTATTATAAAATTAATAATATTAAATACCAAAGTTGCAACCAAAACAAGAACAATAAATCCTGTTAATTTTTCATTTTTTTCAATTTTTAACTCACTATATAAAATATTATATTTATTTTTTACGTCATTATATAATTTTTCAATTTCAAGAACATCTTTTATATATGAATAAAATAAACTTCCCATATCATCTGTCGTAATTTCTTGTATCCACAATTTTTTAGTAAAGTCAATAAATTTTTTTCTTGTAATTTCAATATCTTTTCCTTCTTTGAATTCATAATTTAGCTTTTTTAGGTAAACTTTTAAATACAAAGAAAGAATATAAGTATAAAAGTATTTATTTTCATATTCACTAGGTAATACCGTATAATTATTTATATCACAATCAGAGCTTAATAAATTTACCCCTAGCTTTGAAATTCCAACCTTTGCATATTTTGAAAGTGTTATAGCTTTAGACTTTTCGCACATTACAGAATTTGTATTACTATCATTTGAAAGGATATTTACATATTTTAGAAAATCATTTTTTATTGTATCAAATGAAGTAGATACATTCCATGCTTCTTGATTTATACATGTATATGAATATGTATAAAATCTTTCTACATCTAAATTTAATTTTAAAGCTTCTATATTAGGACCTGTAATATTTGTTATAAAATCCTGTATTGCTTCTATATTTTCAAATGAACTTGCCTGAACTTTTATATTTTCGTAATTTCTTAAATTATTCCCTTCTTGATTTATGTCTCTAAATTTGTAATTAAAATTTAGCACGTCAGAAAAATCACTACTTCCCTCTACATTTGTCTTTAAATAAACAAAGCAAATTCCAGTATTAAATAATACTATACCTATTTTTTGTATTTTAAAAAATATACTATTTTCATCTACCGTCTTTCCTTGGATGTCTTGCTCTAATTCGTATTCAAATGTTACACTTGAATATTTGCTTAGAATTGCTGCTCTTGTTTCTATTGGTAATTCGTCAAATTTTGCCTTTTTGTTCCTGTCTTCTAATTCAAATGTTCTAAATAGAAATTCTTTCATTTTGGGCAAAAAATGTGTGTATATTTCTAAATCTTTTTCTTTTTTGAAAATTCTTAGTTTAAATCTTGAATCTCGTAGTAATCTTAATATATATTTACTGTATTTATTCGCTTTTACAGTAAATGTATTTATAAAATATGTATATTGATATCTTGTCTTTAGCTCCATTTTTTTCTCCTTTTGACACATTGGGACCGGTTCTTTTTGTGCCATTTTCCCCATTGGGACCGGTTCTTTTTGTGTTCGTCCACAAAAAGAACCGGTCCATTTGTGCCATTTTATTTATCACAATAATAATTCATGTTTAAGTCCTGACCCAAATGCCATTTTCCAATAAATTTTACAACTAAATTGCTATCTAAATTATATATAGGCTCAATAACAACATTTCCTTGTCCGTCGATTGCTCCCCATAATCCGTCTTTTTTTACAGCTGCATAACCATATTTGTTTTGTTCTGTTGCGTCATCATATATATAGTCTATAACTGTGCTTCCTTTTTTGTCTACATATCCATATTTACTATCTTTTTTGCTTAAAAATATTTTATTTGATGAGAATATATTTTTCACATCTTTTTGTTCAAATTTGAAATTATAATATGTATATTCTTCTCCTTGTTTTATTTTCATATATCCATCTTCGATATTTATCTCAGATAATATTCCCTCTATTTTTGTTTCAAAATTTGAATTTAAAATTTTTGAATTATAGTTTTCATCATCTGCCACATATATTCCTGCTTTTTTATTGTATGTAATATTTTTGTATTCAGTTGCAACTTTTTCGTTTTTGTCTTTATCTATAATTCCTGATTTTCCGGTCTTTTGTTTCTACAAATATATCTGTATTTATTTCTTTTAAGTCATCATAATTAGGTTCTATTTTTATATTTCCATCATAATCCATTAAACCATATTTATCTTGTTTTTTAAATATAATTCCAGAATTTGCAATTTGTTTAATTTCATCAAAATTGTCTTGCAATATTTTGTTACCATTAAAATCTATTAATATTTGCTTTTCATTTTCTGTTATAACAAAGTATTTTTCTCCATATATGTCTTCTATTTTTTCATAATTGTTTTCTAAAATCTTTTCTCCTGAAAAACTTATTATTCCATATTTATTTTCCGAATTTACTGTTATATAACCATTTTTGTAATCATCTCCAAAGCTTTTTATATCTTGATATTCTACATTAATTATTTTACTACCTTTGTTATTTACAAGTCCTTTTTTTCCATCTTTTTCTATGACAATACTATTTTCTATTCCTTTTATTGTATAAATATTGTCATATATACATCCTACTAGTTCTTTTCCATTTAAGTCTACTAATCCCCATTTTCCATCTTTTTGAACCTTTAGTATGTTTTTTTCGTACCATAAATTTTCTGATTTATCATAGTTTTCTAAGGCTTCCTTTTTTTCGTATTGTGTTAATATTTCTTCATTTTTACTGTTTATTGCCTTTGTTTTATATGTTCCATCTTCATCATTTACATCATATGTACATATAAATACGTCTTTACTATTATCTATTATAATCGGCATTTCTTGATACATTGGATTTATTATTGTTTCACCATTTGAGCCGAGTATTCCCCATTTGTTTTCACTATACAACGCGAAATAATCTATTTTTTCTAGTGCTTTTGTATTTTTAGCTTTTGTTAAAAGTTTTGCAATTGCAATTATTGCTATTACTAGTACGATAACTGCTACAACTACAGCAAATACTTTTTTATAGTTTAGTTTAGTTCCACTTTCATATCTTCTACCTTTACTCATCTTTTTCCTCCATTTTTTATTTTCAAGGTAATTTTACTATAAATGCTTTTTATTGTCAATTTTTTTATTACATAAATAATGTAAAAAATCCTTTAATATCCCTTAAATCCTGTTCCTAAAACTTCTCTTGAGTTTGTAATAATTAAAAAAGCTTTTGGATCTATTTTTTTTATCTCTGCTTTTATTTCGGCTAAATCATTTCTTCCAATTGCACACATTAAAACAAGCTTTTCATTATTTGTATATAGTCCCTTTCCGTAAAGTCCTGTAACTCCTCTTCTGACATTATTTTCAATGAAATCTGCAATTTGTTTGTTTTTGTCTGATACTATAAAAAGTAATTTTGTGAAATATATTCCTTCAAATACAATATCAATTATTTTTCCCATTAAATATATTGCAATTGCTGAATATAATCCAATTTCTACTTTTTTAAGGAAAATTACATTTAAAGAAACTATAATAAAATCTATTATTGTTATTAAATTTCCTGTTCTAAATGTTGGCTTGTATTCTTTTATCAAAAGACTTACTAAGTCTGACCCTCCTGTTGATGAATGTGCTCTTAATATTAAGGCTGTTCCCAGTCCGAGTGAGTATTCCTCCATATATACATGCTAATATTTTGTCATGTGTTAAAGGTTCAAATCTATCAAAAAAATCAATAAAAATTGATAGACTTATTGTCCCTATTATAGATTTTTCTAAAAACCTTCTTCCTATTTTTACTGTTGCAAATAAAAATAAAGGTATATTTAAAGCAAGTATTGTTGTTCCCATTGGAATTTTAAAGATGTAATATATTATTGTAGCAATTCCTGCAAAACCTCCTGATGATAGCTCATTTGGAAGTAAAAATAGTGATACTGCTATTGCCATTATAAATGAACCTACTAATGTTTCTATGATTTGAATTATAAATTTCTTTGTTTGCATTTTGTTCTCCTTTGTTGTTAGTATGCGCTTTTGAGGAATTTTTATGCTTTTAATTCGTTATACTCTTCACGGAAAAACGTGATTTAATCACGTTTTTCCGATAGAAATTCGTGGTCAAATCACGTTTTTAGGTAATATGAATTATTTTCTAAGTTTCTTTACACATCTTTCCAAATTTTCTACTAAAAAATCCACATCTTCCGTACTATTAAATTCTCCAAAAGTAACTCTTAATGCCCCTTTAATTAAATCATCACTTAATCCAATAGCTTTCAAAACATGAGATGGAGCTGGATCTTTAGAATTGCATGCCGAACCACTAGAAGCACAAATTCCAACATTGTCAAGTTCCAAAAGCAAATCATTTCCATTAACACCTTCAAAAGAAATATTACTATTTCCAGGAAGTCTTGCATTAATTGCTCCATTTATTTTTACATTTGGAATTTTCTTTGTAACTTCTTCAACATAGTAATTTCTTAGCTCTTTCATCTTTTTAATATGTTCATCTAAACCATTATATGCAAGTTCAGCGGCCTTTCCTATTCCTACAATACCAGCTGTATTTTCTGTTCCTGCTCTTTTGTTTCTCTCTTGATGTCCACCATTCATAAATTTTTCAAAATTAATATTTTCTCTTACATATAAAGCTCCTATTCCTTTTGGGCCATGGAATTTATGGCCAGATAAAGAAAGCATATCTATTCCCATATCATGCACATTTATTTTTACATTTCCGAACAGCTTGAACCGCATCTGTGTGAAAAATTATATTCCTAGATTTAGCAATTTGTGCAATATCTTCTATAGGCTCAATAGTTCCAATTTCGTTATTTGCAAACATTACACTTATTAAAATAGTCCTATCTGTAATGCTTCTTCTTAATTCATTTAAATCGACAAATCCTTGATTATCAACGTTTAAATACGTAATTTCAAATCCTTGTGATTCCAAAAATTTACAACTTTCCAAAATTGCATGATGTTCAATTTTGGTCGTAATTATATGATTTCCTCTTTTTCTATTTGCATACGCTATTCCTTTTAAGGCTGTATTGTCAGCTTCAGAGCCACATCCCACAAAATAAATTTCATCTCTATTTGCACCAATCAATTTAGCAACTTTTTCTCTTGCATCCTGAACCGCCTTTTTGGCATCCCTAGCCAGACCATATACAGAAGATGGATTTCCATATTCTTCACTAAAATATGGCATCATTGCTCTCACAACCTCGGACTTTGTTTTTGTCGTTGCTCCATTATCAAAATAATATGTATTCATAAATAAACCTACCTTTCACAAAGTTTTTTACTTTATTATATTATTTTGACAAAATTTTGTGAATTTCTTTCATTTTTTTCATTGCGGTATTATATCCACACTCATAACATTTTTCAGTTTGGTTTGAATCTAAAAATCCTATCTCATTATCAGTTGGAATTGTTAATACAAAATCACTTTTTTCAACATCATTTTCTATTATTTTATTTCCCATAATATCTATAGTTCTTAAAACAATATCCATAACATTACTTTCTGTAGTAATTTCAATTGGTTCAAAATTAACAGTAATAACTTTATCAGCTCCACATTTTACTACTTCACTTACAGGAATATTATCAACCGTTCCTCCATCCAAAAAAATGTGATTTTCAAATTCATATGGGCAAAAGACCCCAGGGAAGCTACTACTAGCCCTCACAGCCCCTCCAACAGAAATGTCTGTTATATATTTCTTATAGCTCTTATTTTTAGATTTTTTTGATGTAAAAACGTACTCTCTACCATCTTTTATATCCACTGTCGGAATAACTATTGGCATTTTCATATCTGACATTTTATAAATATTTTTTCTATTTGCAAATTCATTATATAATTCCTCAATCGCCTTTCCATCATTTATTCCTGCTATATTGAACTTTTTGTTAACAATATAATTTCCCACTCCATTTAAAATGGAAGTCGTTCCCATATTTGTAATAGTTTTACCATATCTTTTAAAAAGCTCATATATATGAACTGGCGTATATCCCATAGCATAAAGTGCTGCAACCAAGCTCCCTGAACTTGTTCCTCCTATCACGTCTATTTTTATGTTATTTTCCTCAAAAGCTCTTAAAACTCCAATATGAACTGCTCCTCGTATTCCTCCTCCAGATAAGGCTATTCCTAACTTCAAAATAATCATCTCCTTTTTTTGGGAACAAAAAGAACCGGTCCCAATGGGTCGCTATCTTTTTACATAATATACATTTTCAACTGTAATTTGTTCTTTACTATAATCCCCAATTTTATCAGGATAATTCTCTCTTTTTAATCCAGAAATATCTTTTATTTCCTTTCCGCTATTATCAAAATACATTTTTTCGTCTTCATTTTGAATTACAATATAGTCTTTTTCTATTTTAATATTCGGGTTTTTAGAAACTGCTATTTGCTTCATTTCATTTGAATAAAATTCATATTCACCTTTGTCTTTTTCCATAACTTGAACTATATTTTTGCCCTTTATTTTTTGCATAGAGCTATATTTCAATTCAAGAATTACTCTACCATTACTATTAATTACGCCAAAATTTCCCAAGTCATCTGTCGCTATAAAATAACTTCCATAAAGATATTCTATATATCTATAATTTTCATCTACGAGTTTATTTCCATCTTTATCTATTATTCCATAATATGTAATATCATTGTTTAATATTGTAGATATTCTATAACTATCATTTTCCGTTTTATATATTGTTCTATTGAAATTTATATCTATAACATTTCCATTGCAATCATATACTTCATTAGCATTTGATGATTTAGCATATAAATACATTCCCTTTGATTCTATTTTATCTTGTTCAAGTTTTATAATTATTTTTCCATCTATCTTTGTTGCTCCATATTTTTTATTTTTTTGTAAAATTATTATATCATTGTCATCATATTCCATAAATTGATAGTCATTTGCTATAACATTTTTTGAATTCTTGTAAAGCCCGTATTTTCCATTTTCTGATGCTATTAAATATATATTTTTTTCGTCTTGCTTTGATATTCTTTCAATTTCATTATATTTATTTTCTAGAATTTTTGCTCCTTTATATGATATATAACCATTTTTAAAGCCGTCATCTGTCTTTACAGTAACTATAAATCCTGATTTTTTGTATTGGTCTTTTTCTGTATAATATCCATCTGATGTTATTTTATCGTATTCGACTTTTACTAAATTGTTTCCATTTACATCTATTACGCCATATTTGTCATCTTTAGATACTAAAAGTTTCCCCTCTGTAGGCTGTAAGTTTTCTATTGAATCATATATATCTTTTGTTATTTTCTTTCCTTCAAAATTTATTATTCCATAAAGTTTATCTATTCTATATATTAAAGTGTCTTTTTCATATGATAGTGTGCTTGCAACACTTTTTAGTTTTATTGGTTCAACTTCTTTATATTCTGTAAACATTTTTTCATTCTTAGAATTTAATACTTCTGGCTCGTTTCCGTTATAACATATAAACACATCTTTTTGAGGATTTGGAAGAATTATATTTGAATATTTTGCTTCTATTATAATTTTTCCATCTTTGTCTATTATTCCAAATTGTTCATTTTCTCGGTAAATGTAATAATTGTATTCACTTACTTCTTCTATTTTATAGTCATATTTTTTTGAATTTATATTTTTTACAATTAATACTGCAATTATTGCTATTATTATAATTATAGGTATTATTAAAAATCTTTTTTTCATATTTACTAACTTTCCTTTCAAAATATTTTTTCTTTTATATAATACAATATCTATTTTATAAATTCAAGTATTTTTTTATTTTTCTTCAACAACAAAAAGCCATCACTTCTATTTAAAAGTGATGACTTTTATTTTTATAATACAACTTTTTTAATTATTAATATACCTATTCCAATTACTCCAAGCATTGTAGCTGCAACAATATATACTGTATAGTCTTTATTTTCACCTGTAGGTGGAGTTAATGTGATTGTTGAACCAGCATTATCAGCTTCACTTGTTCCTCCATCTCGGCGAGATGTGC